>JBCLEL010000211.1:0-4404 GCA_038913435.1 Chloroflexota bacterium | reverse complement strand
AAGTTCATAAGGCCGGCTTTTAAGCCCATTACAAGCGCCCGGCTTTTTGAGCCGGCGACCACGCCCCGCTATATAGACCCAACACCTGGAAGTGCGGCCATCCTGGCCGCGTGGGACGGGCGAGACGCCCGCGCTCCCAGAATTAGAGTCTATGCTCCACAAATCTCCAAGAGACCTCAAGTAATGACCCTGGGGTGAGGTTTCAAATATCACTGCGATTAATAGCCTTTGGAGAGGCAATCGGTATAGCTTTAACCCGCCAGCTTTGGCCTAAAGTCCTGGCCGGGCGCGGAGACATCAGTCTCGCGGATGGTGATGAATTCGAGCAGCACCGGCTGGCCCTGCTCCTCGGTGATGCGCCTCGCGCGCTTGAAGGCGTCAACGATCTGGGCTGGGTCCTCGATTCGCTCGGCATGACCGCCCATCGCCCGCCCCACTTCGGCGTAGTTGCCGCTCAACTCACTGATACGATAGGTTGCCTCGGCCTCAGGTATATATTCTCCCTCCGAAGCCATGCACGAGTTGTTCAGCACAACGGTGATGATCGGGAGCCGGTTGCGCACTGCGGTCTCGAAGTCCAGTCCAACCATCCCAAACGCCGCGTCGCCCATAAAGTTCACACAGAGCTTATCCGGCCGCGCCAACTTCGCGCCGATTATCAGTCCTAGACCAGTGCCAAGCCCGTGCGACCTGCCCCAGCCAATGTAGCTACGAGGACCGGCCGACTGGTAGAAGGGTGTCAACTGGCCGCGCGGGTTGCCGGAGTCGTGGGTGACAATCGCATCGGCGGGATTAAAGGTACGCATAAAGTCCCAGATCACCCGGTAAGGGTTGATCGGCCGGCTGTTGCTAGTCAGCTTCGGCATCCAATCAGCTAACCATGCTCGATTAACTGTGGCTATTTCATCGGCTACGGCGGGGTTCGGCCTGCCACCAGAGCCGACGATCTCTTTGCAAGCTTCAATCAGTTGCCTGAGAACTGGCTTGGCGTCGCCCACGATGGGATAGGCGACCTCGTAGTCTTTGTTGAGATCATTTGGGTCGTTAGTAGCTTGGATTAATGTTTTGCCCTTTGGGATCGGCATCCACATGCCGTGCTTGGTAAAGCTGGACCCGATGCCGAAGACGACATCCGCCCGCTGCATAAAATGATGGACCGCTCGCGGATAGATGTAGTTTGAGCTACCGAGCGAGAGCGGGTGAGTCTCAGGAAACGCGCTTTTGCCCAGAGTCGTTGTCATGACCGGCAGGCTCAGCAGCTCGGCCAACTCGACCAGTTCGTCGGCGGCCTGCGCATACAATACACCCTGGCCGGCGTAAACGATCGGGCGTTGGGCGTTGCAGAGCGCACGGGCGGCAGCCTCGACATCGCGGGGGTCGCCATGCGACACGACCCTCTTGATCTTCTGGTAGCTGAAGACCGACGAATCCACCTCCTTTTCCGATATGTCGCTAAGTATCTCGACCATCACCGGCCCGGGTCGCCCTTGTTGCAACGCGGCGAAGGCCCGGCGCATCACATCACCCGTTAGGTTGGGCGCCGTTAGCTGCTCGACGCGCTTGGTGACCGAGGCATAGCTGACCACTGACCGGTAGTGCGGAAAGACACCCTGTCGGTCGGCCGGATGTCCGAGTGGCAACAGCAGCAGCGGCGTCGAGTCGGCAAATGAGGTTGCCACACCTGAGTAGGCGTTCTCGGCGCCGGGGCCATACTGCATTGCAAAGACGCCGGGAGGATCGCCGTTCGTGACTCGCGAGTAACCGTCAGCGATGCACACGCCGACGCGCTCCTGCCGGCAGATAACAGGTCGTATGCCGGCTATGGCAGCCGCTTCGATCATTCGGGTAGTAGGGAAGGCGCTCAGATACTTAACACCCTGGAGCTTCATGGCCTCGACAACCGCATCAATCGTTCGCAACAGTCAGTTCCTCCTTGTTATTAGGTTCATCTGCATGATTAACTGCATAGCAGCAAACATAGACCAAGAGGATTTTGGTGTCAAATGGAACCAGGAGACGCTGCCATCGTTTGCGATGGCCTGACGAAACGCTTCGGCGAGCTGATCGCCGTTGACCGGCTCAGCATGCGAGTTGATTTTGGCGAGGTGTTCGGGTTCCTGGGGCCAAACGGTTCCGGCAAGACCACGACTATCCGCATGCTTTGTGGGATCATTACCCCTAGTGAAGGCGCTGGCTCGGTACTCGGCTTCAATATCGCTACCCAGGGCGAGGAGATCAAGCAGCGGGTTGGCTACATGTCACAGCGGTTCGCCCTGTACGAGGATTTAACGGTAGTTGAGAACCTGGAGTTCTACGCAGAAGTCTATCAATACCCGCGTGGCCGGCTCCGGGAACGACTGCGCGAGTTGATCTCGATGGCGGACCTGACCGGCCGCGAACGCTCGCTGGCTGCCCACCTATCCGGCGGCTGGAAGCAGCGATTGGCCCTGGCCTGCGCTATTGTCCATCAGCCACCGCTGCTGTTCCTGGACGAGCCAACGGCCGGCGTTGACCCGGTCTCACGTCGGCGGTTCTGGACGATGATCTACTCGCTGGCCGGCCAGGGCATCACCATCTTCCTCACAACTCACTATTTGGACGAGGCCGAGCACGCCAATCGCGTTGGTATGATGCACGCCGGCCGGTTGATCGCTCTGGATACGCCGGCCATCCTGCGACAGCGTGGCCTGCGTGGCTCGCTGTTCGAGTTGCAATGCGAGCCGGTGATGGCGGCGCTGGAATCGCTGCCAAAGGTCAGCGGAGTCCGCGAGGTGACACTATATGGAACGATGCTGCACGTCGTCACCGACCTGGATTGGGACGCCGAGAAGCTAACAACCAGGAGTGCGGAGACCGGCTTGCAGGTATCGTCAGTCCGCCGGATCGCCGCCTCACTGGAAGACGTGTTTGTGTCGCTGATAAGGCCCGAACGGTCGGCCGAAGGCGAAGAATAAGGCTGAGTATCTGACGTTATGCTACACTTTTTCTGCCGGTGGTTACTTCGCCGGTCGCGCGCGCCTGTAGCTCAGTTCGGATAGAGCGGTTGCCTTCTAAGCAGCGGGTCGGGGGTTCGAGTCCCTCCAGGCGTACCAGTCCTTACCAACAGCCACCGGCGCAGATAACCGCCCCCGCCCACTGCGCGTCTATCGGTCGGCCGGCCTGATAGTCGCCTTGACGCACTTCATCGCGTTGGCGTCGGCGACGGCCTGGGCAACGCCGGCTTCGCTCAACGGATAGTCCACCTGCATCAGCTCCCAGGGGTACTTCTTGGCCGCGCGATGGAGCAGGTCAATTGCGATCGGAATATCGTTGGCGGTGAAGGCCCAGCTTCCTACAATCGTCAGGTCCTTAGTGCAGATTCGATGCCAGTTGGTCTCGATGCTGCCGGCGTCGGTGAACTGGCCCATCTCGATGTAGGTTCCGCCGTCGCGGAGCATCTCGATCCCCTCCGGCCCGGCCGAAGGATGGCCGCTGCACTCGATAACCACGTCAGCGCCATAGCCACCCACTGCCTCGCGCACCGCTGCTATGCGCTCGGCCGGCGTCCTATACCGTTCCAGCGAGATTGTCTCGTTTGCGCCGAAGGCCCGACAGATCTCCAATCGCGGCTTTTCCGGCGCGCCAACGACGATCACCCGGCCGGCGCCCATCTCCTGCGCGGCGACCAGCGCCAGCAGCCCGATAGGCCCAGACCCCTGGACTACCACCGTATCGCCCACTCGGAATCCGTCGGCCGCACCAGGATTGCGAACCGCTCGGTTGAACGCGCGCACGCAGGAGGTCAGCGGTTCCGACAATGAGGCGAGCTTCAACGACATGTCGTCCGGCAGCTTGTAAACCTTTGTCCCTGGCAGCATGCCGAGGTCCACGTAAACCATTTCAGCCCAACCGCCCCACAAGTGAGGGGGCTTCGAGAACGGGATGTAACGACCATAGTAGACCGGATTCAAACACTTGTTGGCGCGGGTCGGATAGTGAACGCAGTAGTAACACTGACCACAAGGCATCAAGGGAGGCAACATCACCTTCGAGCCAACCTTCAACGGTTGGCCCATAAAGTCGGTCTCCAACTCCGGGCCGATCTCCTCGATCACGCCGGCCAACTCGTGGCCCAAGGTGAACGGCCAGGGCAATGGTTTCGGCCAGTGGCCCTTCAAGATGTGGAGGTCGGTGCCGCAGACGCCGCAAGAGTCTATGCGGATCAAGGCAGCCTGGGCCGGCACTACCGGCCTTGGAACCTGGTTCATCTTTGGCGGTTGGCCCGGCCCGTCGAAAGTAAGGACAGCTATGGTTTCCATTGACGCTCACCTCGTATGGAACGACCGTTTTCTCGCTGAGAATAGCACATTCCCTCACCCCAACCCTCTCCCAGCGGGCGAGGGAGCTTATCTTTCGCCTCTCCCG
>JBCLEL010000210.1:0-4408 GCA_038913435.1 Chloroflexota bacterium | reverse complement strand
TCTAGCTGATTGAACAACAAAAGTGAATAAATAATGCAGGTATATTTATAAATATATTGTACGGTAGGTGAGACGCGGAATGGTTAGTGAGATATTTGCATCGGACACTCTGTTTTCTTTGTTGGCGATTGTTTATAGCGCCCCTGGCCGGCGCTACTACGTGAACGAGCTGATCAAATTGAGCGGAAGATTTCCACGCTCGGTTCAGCTTGCGTTGAGCAAGCTTGAAAGATCGGAGTTGGTCTCCACCGAGAGGCAGGCTAACCTCAAATACTATTGGGCTAACGACCAGCATCCGGTATTCGAAGAGATACGCAGTTTGTTGGAGAAAACGGCGGGGCCGGAGATGACGATTCGCAATCAGGTGCTATCTTTGGGCAGCGGGGTCAAGGCGGCTTTTCTGTATGGTGATCCGGTCGAAAGTCTTACCAGCGACGGTCCTAACCTGGATCTGATTGTGATCGGTGATGTCGAATCCAGCGCGTTACGCGCTCGACTGAATGTGGCCGAGGGTCAGTTGGGCAGAAGTATTAACTGCACTCTCATACCGCCGGCGGAATGGGATAAACAGGTGTTACGCAAGGGGTCGTTAGGTAGTTGGCTTTATCAGCAACCGAGGAGGCTTATCGTCGGGTCGGAAGAGACGCTGAAGCAGACCCCCAAAACGGAACCCGAAGATGATGGCGCTCCTGCGCCGCGTAAAGGCGCCAGAGAGCTGGTCAGCCTCGGCCAACCGAGAAAACTTCGGTCTTCAGGGTGATACCAATGGTCGTATGTGTTCAGATTTAGGGGGATTAGTTTGCAAGCGCATGCCCATCAATCTAAGCTCATATCCTGTCCGGCGACATCCGATTGGTGAAAACTGCAACGGGGTGCAAGGGCTTCGCCCCTGCACCCCTTAGAGTCCGCCTAGCATAGCCCAAGACCTCGTTTGAGTTAACCCTAGGGTAATTGGACGTTAGTCTGAGGAGTAGCGAGAGCGCCGGTCAATCGGTGAGGCCGGCTTGACTCTTGACCAGCCATTATGGATTAGTTTTGCGGTCATTCAGGTGGCGCAGAAGCCTTTGCCCCACCGGTGGCTGTCGCCCCGGCCCGCGCTTCCGCTTTCTTGCGGTCCGCTTCTTCTTTAGCTCGTCGTGCAGCCTCTTCACTCTCATAATCGGTCGGGCGGATCTTGGCGTAATAGTCTATTGGCCGCAGCAATCGTTTCTTGTCGTAGAGCAACGGTTCAAATCGCTGATAGTCGGCGAGCTCATAGTGATGGTCCATCTTGATGGCGTCGAATGGGCAATACTCCGCGCAGAGGCCGCATTGCATGCAGATAGACATGTCTATGTAGAACTCACGCGGCGTCGGAATAGGCTTGCCGGCCTCATCGTTGTCGCGGACGATCCAGATGCACTGGGGAGGACAGACCTTGGCGCAGATACCGCAGGACGTACAACGTTCAGCGCCGGTCTCTGGATCGTACAGCAGAACTGGAAAGTACCGGAACTGTTCTGGCAGCTCCAGCCTTTCCTCCGGGTATTGGACGGTGAAGACACCCCGCTGACTGAGGGGCTGAACAACCGTGCGACCATTTTGAGGCTTGACCAGCGCACCGCCAAGCGACTCAAAGAAATGCCGGAGAGTGACCAACATCCCGCGGGCGATACCTGTTCCCAACATCAACGGTCAAGTTCCCCCATGTTGATGTCAATACTGCCAAATATGGCGATGGCGTCGGCCACTTTGTGTCCGCGACACATCTCGTTGAGGGCGGTGAGGTTTATCATGCTGGGCGGCCGGATGTGATAGCGGTATGGATTTGGGCCACCGTCCGACACGACATAAAACCCTAGCTCGCCCTTTGGCGCTTCGATCCGGGAATACACCTCGCCCTTTGGCACCCGGACCTGCCAGGCCGGCCGGCCTGTCAACACCTCACCCACAGGCATTTGGGTAACTGCCTGGGTCAATATCCTTAAGGACTCCCGCATCTCCATCAAGCGGACTAGGTAACGGTCGTAGGTGTCACCGTTCTTGCCAGTCGGGATGTCAAAATCAAAGCGTTCATAAATCGAGTATGGCTCGACTCGCCGGATGTCGTACTTTACGCCGGACGCGCGTAGAATCGGCCCAGATATGCTGTAATTGATCGCCGCAGCGGCCGATAAGACGCCAACGCCCTGGCAGCGATTTTTCAGGATCTCATTTCCGGTCAGGAAGCGGTCTATCTCGTCTATCGCGCGCGGCAATCGCTCTCTAACCAATTCACGCATCTTTTCCAAGACGCCGTTTGGTAGGTCTCGCGCCACGCCGCCGAAGCGCATATAGTTGCACATCATGCGCGAGCCGGCGGTTGCTTCGAAGATGTCGAGAATCAACTCGCGTTCCTCGAAGGCGTACAGAATCGGTGTGAAGAAGGCGCCTAGATCATTTAGCAGCGTGCCAATCGCCAACATGTGGTTTACTATGCGGGTTAGCTCGACCATTATCACCCGGATATACTCCGCACGCTCCGGCGGTTTGACGCCCATCAGCTTCTCCACCGCCAGGGCATAACCCAGGTTGTTTGACATTGAGCAGATGTAGTCAAGCCGGTCAGTGAACGGCATATTCATGATATAGGTGTTTCGCTCGCCGATCTTCTCGTGATTGCGATGGAGGTAGCCAAAGATCGGTTGAAGTCCAACGATCTCCTCACCGACCAAAGTCAGCACCATGCGAAAGACGCCGTGGGTGCTGGGGTGCTGCGGGCCAAAGCTGACCACTAGCTTGTCGGCATCCGGCACGCCGTACTTGACTTCAGTCGCATCCACGATGGGCAAGTTTTCGGCCGGCTCGGCGAAGGTCGTCGGATCCCAGTCTAACGGATACTTGACGTTGTCTCCGAACGGATTTCTCTGTTCGGCCCATATGTGATCGCCTTGGGGCCAGCGGCTTTTGTATGGCTTGGCGTCCTGCTCGGAATACGGCTCCTTGTAGTCCTTGCGTAGAGGATAGCCCTCGAACCCCTCCCAAAGCAGGATACGGCGCAAGTTCGGATGGCCATCGAACTTGATGCCCATCATGTCATAGACTTCCCTCTCCTGGAAGTCGGCGCCTTTCCACAGGTCGAAGACCGACTCAATCCGTGGGTCGGACTTGCCCACCGCGACGTTTACGCCAATGGCGGCTTCGAGACGCTTGGTCGAGTAAAAGTGATAGACGACCTCGAAGCGGTCAGGATAATCAACGCTGCTGAGATTGGTCAAGTAGTCGCAGTTCAGATCATTCTTCAAAAAAAACGCTAACTTGCGCCAACCTTGAGCCTCAGTTTCGACAAAGCCATGTTCGGTGATGTTACTGGCCAGCCCATGAGCGATCTGGGCTAACGTTTCACCAGAGCCGGTCACTCGCAAGCGTCCTACGGTCAGACCTGGCACTTCTGGCTGGCGGCCAGGACGCGGTTTAGACGGCTCAACCGCCGCCTCTTCAGCCGTCGTCATCTCGGCCCCGGCCTGTTCGCGGGCGGCCTTCAGTTGAGCTTTGATTTCCTCTAAATGGCGGCGATCAATGATGTCCGGCCCCAGCATCGGTATCGGGTATTTCTCGTCCAATCGTTCGCCGGCTGCCTGCGCCTGAGCGCGTGTCTGGTTTTTGATCTTGTCCTGAAGCCGCATGATGCCAAACAGCAGCGCCTCTGGCCGTGGCGGACAGCCCGGAATATGCACGTCAACCGGCAGGTACTTGTCAATACCGGAGACGACGTTATATCCCTCTTTGAACGGCCCGCCGGAGATCGCGCAGTTGCCCATCGCGATGACGTATTTGGGGTCGGGCATCTGATGGTATATGCGCACGATCAGGGGCACCATCTTCTTAGTCACAGTGCCGGGCACGATCATCAGGTCGGCCTGGCGTGGCGACGCTCGCATTATTTCCGAGCCAAAGCGAGCCAGATCGTAGCGCGAAGCGGCGGTCGCCGCCATCTCAACGAAGCAACAGGCGGTGCCGAATAGCAATGGCCAGAGCGACGACCGCCGGCCCCAGGCGGTGATCGAGTTGAGAGCTTTGTCCAGGATGCCCTGATCGGCGAACTGGCGCAGCTTTTCAGTGCTGGTCAGCATAACGACTTCGTTGGCTTCTACGTCGGTGGCAGGCTTTTCGGCCACCGCCTTGGTTTTAGGACGCGCTAGCTCTTTCAAGCACCACCTCTCAGCCAGACGATATAACTGGCAGAATGCCAACTTTTCGCCGTTTGGCGCCGTCCACCCGAATGCGGCTGTGAATCAATCCAAGCAATGTATTGCTCCAGTCCGCTACCGGCATTATACATCTAGCCCAAATTGCCGGTCGATGATTTATGGATAGCGCGGCTAGGTCTCTACATAATATCTGGCCTCGCTGGGTTCAAGTGAAAAGGCGATAACTTGGGGGCGGTTCG
>JBCLEL010000209.1:0-4424 GCA_038913435.1 Chloroflexota bacterium | reverse complement strand
ACCTGAAACGGTGTTCCCGAAAATGTCATCTGATTATGCGCTAGAGACCTTGAAGAACTTGCCGATCGTCAGGCCCCGCCGGCTGCGGAAAACGCCGGCCATACGGTCGTTGGTGAGGGAGACGCGATTGTCGGTTGATGACTTAATTTATCCGCTCTTTCTAATCCACGGCCAGCGCCAGCGCAACGAGGTATCCTCGATGCCGGGCGTCTTTCAACTGACGATTGACGAGGCCGCCGCCGAAGCGAAAGAACTCTATGCTCTTGGCCTTCGAGCGGTGTTACTATTTGGCATTCCCGCCAGCAAAGACAGCATCGGCAGCGAGAACTTTGCCGCTGACGGCATCGTCCAGCAAGGCATCCGAGCGATCAAAGATGCTACGCCGGACATAGTAGTCATTACTGACGTGTGCATGTGCGAGTACACCGATCATGGCCACTGCGGAATCGTCCATCAGGGCAAGATAATGAATGATGAGACGCTGGACATCTTAGGCCGGGTAGCGGTATCGCACGCCGAGGCCGGCGTTGACATCGTCGCGCCGTCGGGCATGATGGACGGTATGGTCGGCGCAATCCGCTCCGGATTGGACCAGGCCGGCCATCAGCAAGTCGGGATCATGTCCTACTCGGTCAAGTACGCCAGCGCCTTCTATGGGCCATTCCGCGACGCGGCGCAGAGTCCGCCGGCCTTTGGCGACCGTCGCAGCCATCAGATGGACCCGGCCAACGTCCGCGAGGCGCTACGCGAGGTTGAGCTCGACATCAAAGAGGGCGCTGACATTCTAATGGTGAAGCCGGCCCTTGCGTATCTAGACGTTATTCGCCAAGTGCGCGACAACTATCCACAGATGCCGCTGGCAGCCTACAATGTCAGTGGCGAGTACAGCATGATTAAGGCGGCTGCTGCTAACGGTTGGCTCGATGAACAGCAGATCGCGTTGGAGGTGCTGACCAGCATCAAACGGGCCGGCGCTGATATTATCATCACCTATTTTGCCAAGGACGCCGCCCGCTGGATAGCAGAGCGATCCGCGTAGGGCCGGTTCGCGAACTGCCCCTACCTGTATCTCAAGACGAGGTGATAGTAAATGACAACCAATGATCGCCGGCCAAGCGGCGACAACGGCCAGCAGGCCGGCCGGCAGTTCGTCAAGTTCAGCTTCTTTAAGCTCGATCCCGCTTTCCGCCGGCTGCCGGACGAAAAGCAACGTGCGGCCAAGCTGGAGTTCATCAGCGCCATCCGCTCGTTCAACAGAAGCATGCTACTGTGTAGCTACAGTCTGTTCGGCCTGCGCGGCGACGTTGACTTCATGCTCTGGCAAGTGGCGGCGACGCCGGACCCACTCCAAGATTTAGCGCGGGCGCTCTTCTCGACCACGCTTGGGCCATATCTGATAATGCCACAATCATTCTTCGGTACCACCCGTCGCTCGATCTACGACATCGGCAGCCCGGCCGGCAACGAAGACTCGGGCCGGTTGAAGATTCAGCCTGGGAACACCAAGTTCCTGTTCGTCTATCCGTTCGTCAAGACCAGGGCCTGGTACGCCCTCAGCTTTGAGGAGCGACAGCGGATGATGAACGAGCACATCCAGATGGGCCGCAAGTATCCAGACATCCGCATAAATACGACCTACTCGTTTGGCATAGACGACCAGGAGTTTGTCGTCGCCTTTGAGGGCGATGATCCGACCCGGTTTGTTGATCTGGTGATGGAGTTGCGCGAGAGCGAGGCCAGCCGTTATACCTTGCGCGACACGCCGATGTTCGTCTGCCGGTCCTTGCCTCTTGCCGAGACTCTCGACAGTCTCGGTGGCCCGCCCGTCTCCAACGATGCGAGCTTGCGGGAGCATGAGGCCGGCGAATGGATGGAGGTCGCCGGCCTGGACGAGTTGCCGGCCGGCGCCAGCTTGAGGGTCTATTTCGACGGACAGCAGGTGGCGCTGTTCAATGTTGGCGGCCAGCTCTATGCGATTAACAACCGTTGTCCACACGCCCGTGGTCCGCTTTGCGACGGGACCGTCAGGGCCGGCGACAATGGCCCAAACGTCACCTGTCCGTGGCACCAGGGCACATTCGATCTAGCCACCGGCGAACGTCTCAACGCTATTCCGCCGACCGGCGTTTCGACCTATCGGGTAAAAGTAGAGGCCGGCCGGATTTATCTTTCGGAAGGGGTCAGCTCAGAAGCAATCAGCAATCAGTTATCAGGTATCAGCACTACAACTTCTAAGCTGACTGCTGACGGCTGATGGCTGATCGCTTCATAAGAGCCTGCCGAAGGCAACCGGTTGACGTGACGCCGGTCTGGTTGATGCGGCAAGCCGGCCGCTATCTGCCGGAGTACCAGGCGCTACGCGAAAAGTATGGCATCCTCGACATCATCAATACGCCGGAACTGGCGGCTCAGATTACGTTGCAACCGATCAGACGTTTCGAGCTAGACGCCGCAATCATCTTCAGCGATCTGCTGCCGCCGCTAGTTGGTATGGGCTTGGATCTGAGCTTCGAGCGAGGCGAAGGCCCGATCATCCACAACCCAATCCGAAGTCAGTCCGACATCGCCAGGCTGCGGACGCCGCCGGCCGAGGAGACTCTGTCTCCTACTCTCACCGCAATCCGGCTGGCTCGACGAGAGTTAGAAGCGCACGGGACACCCCTGATCGGCTTCGCCGGCGCGCCGTTCACTCTAGCCAGCTACGCAATCGAGGGTGGCGCGACGCGCAACTATGTCCTGACTAAGACGCTCATGTACCGCGAGCCGGCCGCCTGGCGCGAGTTGATGACCAAGCTAGTGGCGGTTGTAAGCGACTACCTGGTATGCCAGGCCAAAGCCGGCGCCCAGGCGCTGCAACTGTTCGATAGCTGGGCCGGCGCCTTGTCGCCGGATGACTACCAGCGTTACGCGCTGCCTTACAACCGGGCTATCATCTCTGCTGCCCGTTCAACCGGCGTACCGGTTATCAGCTTCAGCACTGGCGCCGGCGCGATGCTGGAGTTGGTTGCTGAGGCTGGCGGTGATGTGATTAGCATAGACTGGCGCATCGGCCTTGCCGACGCCTGGCGCCGGATTGGCAACGACTTCGCCATCCAGGGCAACCTTGATCCGGTAGCCTTGTTCGCCCCGAAGGAAGAGTTACTCCGAATGGCGGATGAGGTCTTGCGACAGGCCGGCGGCCGGCCCGGCCACATCTTCAACCTCGGTCACGGCATCCTGCCCGGCACGCCGGTTGATAATGTCGCGGCGCTGGTGGATTACGTCCACACCGCCGGCGCCAGCGCAAATATGGATGCTAGTAGGCTACAGCGTTGAGCGTCCTTCGGCTGAAGGATCGGGGGACCATACCACGTCGCCTGTTGTAGGGGCGTCCTTCAGCCAAAGGACGCCCCTACGGGAACTCTGGGCCTACTACCAATCCTTGCGGTTAAGGTTAATCGCCTAGACGAAGAGCGAGACGGTGGCCTCGGAGGCGTAGTCGAGGAAAGCGGCGGCGCCGGCGAACTGCGCCCCGTCAATGATGTCCTCGTCCTTAACTCGCATGACGCCCATCGTGGTGGTGCAGGCGAACAACTGAACGCCGCCCTCTTTGGCTACGTCCAGCAAATACTGAATCGAAGGTATCTGGGCCCGATCAAACCAACTGTGCATCATCGCGGTGGCTATCGCCGTCATACCGGGGATAACGCCGATGATATTAGGCACTGGCACTGGCATAGCAGGATTGGCCAGGGACGGCACTTTCAGGTGGGCCACTTTACGGCGGTTAATTATGTCCAGGCCGTAGAAAGTGAAAAATATGCCAACTTCCCAGCCAAGCGCGGAGGCGCTTGTGGCCAGGATCAATGGCGGATAGGCCATATCCAAGGTGCCTTTGGAGGCCACGATTGCCAATCGCTTGGGGCCGGCCTTCTTTTCGGGCTGTTGGAGTATGCGTTCGGCGGTCAAGGTGGCGAACTGGCTCTGAAGCGCCTCGTTGACTTTCTGGTTGACCAACTCAGCTATCCTGGCCTCAATAGCTGGATCTAAAGTCGTAATCTCAGTTGCCATACTTTGCTCTCTTTAGCCCGCCACGCGGATGTAGTATTTGAATACCTTGCCCTCTTCTGAGGTGTGGATTAGTTCGTGCCCGGTGTTCTTGGCAAAGGCGCGGAAGTCGCCCTTAGAACCCGGATCGGTGGCGACGATCTCCAACACCTGTCCCGGCGCCATAGCATTGACAGCCTGACGCGCCCGGATGATCGGCACTGGGCAGAATGAACCGGTGCAATCTACCTTCTGATCCACCTTGAAATCTACCGCCATATCTTCTTCCTTCTCTGCTAATTCGTAGTCTGCGCTGAACAATTAATACAGACATATGATCAGCTTAGTCGTAAATTATCACAAAGCCGGCTTTTTGTCAACCAACGGGACGTTTAGTA
>JBCLEL010000208.1:0-4433 GCA_038913435.1 Chloroflexota bacterium | reverse complement strand
TTACACTAATGGCGCCGCTGTGCAACTCTACCAGTGATTTGACGATCGCCAGCCCGAGGCCAGATCCGGCGACGGCCGGCCTGTCCGCCGGCTGCTGCCCTCGGTAGAAAGGCTCGAAGATCTTTTCCTGCTCGGCCTGACTGACGCCGGAGCCGTTGTCTATCACCTCGGTGACCAGATTGTCACCTTCCTGCCGGCTGCGAACGATGATGACGCCCTTGTCGTCGCAATAGTTGCTGGCGTTAGTTATAAGGTTTATGAGAATCTGCTCGAACCTGCGCCGGTCCAGCCTGGCCGACAGCGCCGATGGCGGCGGCTCGACCTGGAGCGTTTGGCCTCGCTGGCGGGCGATTGGCGCGATGGCGGAAACCGCCTGCGCTAACACCGCGCGCACGTTCAGCTGTTCGAGATTCAGTGTCGAGCCGGAGTCACGCATCTTTACGACATCCATGAGATCGGAGAGCAGCAGGTTTAGCCGTTCGACGTTGCGCGTCACGTAGTGTAGCAGCTTGCTCTGAGCAGAACCGGCCTTCTCTTTAGCCAGTAGGTCATGAATCATATCCGCCGAAGCCTTGATCGCCGCCAAGGGCGTTCGCAGCTCGTGCATCACCTTGATCAGAAAATCGGCCCGCGCTTCGTTTAGCTCGGTGACCTGTTTCAACGGGCCGTCGGCCTGCTCCTCGGCCAACCGCATCCATAGCAACAGGCCGGCTGTCATCGAAATGACGTTGATTGCTTCGACCTCGGCCGGCTTGAAGGAGGCCGGCGCCTCACGTCCGAGGAATAGTACGGCGGTCGAGCGGCCGGCGGCGCGCAAAGGGGCCGCAACTATCGCGCCGGCGCCGCGTTGCCAGGCCGACGCCTTCCACCAGCGAGGATCATTTGAGGTATCTGGTATGTAGATTGTCCCCCGATCGCTTTCGGCGGTTTCCGCCAGCGAAGGCGCTCCTGCCGAAGAGCCGGCCGTCATCGGTGATTGATTGAGATCGGCGGGATCGGCCCCAACTGCCGCGGCGCAACGCGAGCGGTCAGGCCCGGTCACCCAGACTATTGCGCCAAAGTCGCTCTTGAAGCTGCGACACAGAGATTGCAAGAGCAAACTAGCCATCTCCGAAGTGGGGATCGGGTTAGGCCGAACCATGGCGGCGTTGAGATCGGCCAGGGCGCAAGCGGCCAACTCGCCGGCCGTCGGTTCAGCTACAACCTCGGTTGGCTCGGCGATCCCCTCACGCTGGCCAAAGATCCACTTGCCTATGCTCACATATAGCTCCCCGGCTGTCGCAGCAAAATCGTGTTCTGGGAGCGTGGCGCAGCTTATTGCAGGCTGCATGACAATTGCTTGCGCCAGGCGACTCCGGTAAACATACTAACATTTCCTTGCGTTTGAGAGCAATAAACGGCGCAAAGTCCTATCCGAATGAGAAATAATCGCAAACAAGAGGTGTCTCATATTTGCAATGCCGAGCTTACCGCTATATGCTCCGGCCTGAGTACGTTTCGCCTAAAATGCTCGTGCCTTGCATATCCTAACGGAGGCTGGTTTGGAAGCGAAGAAGCGTGTTTTGATAGTTGACGATGAACCTAGCATCGTTCGCATGCTGGAATTGGCGCTCGCTGCCGAGGGATACGACACCGTGATCGCTGGCAACGGCACCGAGGCAATCGCAGCGGTAGAAGAAAATGAGCCGGACGTAGTAGTCCTGGACATCATAATGCCAGGCATAGATGGGTTTGAGGCTTGTAGGCGCATCCGCAACATTTCATCGGCGCCGATCATCATGCTGACTGCTAGGCGTAATGAAATGGACATCATACAAGGGTTGGATGCCGGCGCTGACGAGTATGTGACCAAGCCTTTTAGCGTTGCCGAGCTGAGCGCCCGCATCCGAGCCGCCTTGCGACGCGCCGAGATCAGCGACGATGACCCAAACCGCGAGCGCCGGCTGGTCTTCGACAACGGCGATCTGGTAATTGACCTGGACCGCCGAGCCGTCATCCGAAATGGCGCTCAGGTCCCCTTGAGCGCCACCGAGTTTCGTCTGATCTCGTTCCTAGTCGCCAATGCCGGAAGGGTCGTGCCCCACGAACGCATCCTCGAGTACGTCTGGGGACCGGAGCACACCTTGCAGACCTCCCATCTACGCGCATACATCGCGCTGTTGCGTAAGAAGATCGAGCAGGACCCGCAAAACCCGCGGCTGATCTTATCTGCTCACAGTGTGGGGTATCATTTCGAGGACCCGGCGCTGTTTAGCAACCGCTTGTCCGACGGTCTCGCTTGAAGGAAAGCTCAGACCCTCTGAGACGAATGGTCTCTAAGAAGGTGTGTGAGAAGCGGGTCTCCGTCGCCGGACTCAAGTCCGGGCGCTTGGCCAGGCCTAAAGGCCGGCCGGGGGAGTGCAGAGGGGCGCAAACCCCTTGGCCGGGGGTCTGGGGGTGTCCCTCAGTAGAAATTCCCCTTCTCCCGCGCACGGGAGAAGGGGATCAAGGGGATGAGGGCCGTACCCGGCTCACGTGTATGGCTTTCCATACACGCTGAGCCCTGTCCCTACATATACGTCCACTTCACAGTAATCGGAAAGCCAGGCAGCGTTACAGCGCCCGCTGGTAGATCCGATAGCGCTTGTACAACTGCCCGCCTGCCGATCGGATCGAGTTGAGGAGCAATTGGTTATCCTCCAACACCCACGACACCTCGCCCTCGACGTAGCCTTTCTTGATCGCCCGATCAATGGTTTCAATCATCAGGATGGGCGCAATGCCACGCTTCTGCCATTTTTTGACGATTCCCAGGGCGATCACTCGCACGCGATTGATCTTTCGACGATACCACAGGAACTTAACAATCCCGAAAGGCCATAAATGGCCACCCATCCGCCTTAGTACCTGGTTGTAGTCGGGTAAGGAGATACTGACGCCAATCGGCTCGTCACCAGAGTAGGCGAAAAGTGCCAGCTCAGGATCAATAAAGGATTTCAAGTCTCTGGCCATCTGCGCCATCTCGCGGTCAGTCAAGGGCACAAAGCCCCAGTTATCAATCCAGGCCTGGTTGTAAACGACCTTTAGCGTCTCAATCTCTCGATCAAAACGGCTCATATCGGCCGTTTTAATGGTGATGTTAGCTCTTTGTATTATTTTGGCGTTGATCCGACGCCAGCGGTCAAACTCGGCAGTATTCGCACCGATTGTCTTCCAGTCGCCTCGAAAGGCAAGCAAGTCTTTCGCCTTGCTTAGGCCGGCCCCTTCGCAGAGCCGGCTGTAATAGGGCGGGTTGTGGGTCATCAGGATGTACGGCATACTGTCGAATCCTTCGATCAACAGTCCACATTCGTCGTTAGTCGAGTAGTTCATTGGCCCCAGCATCGTTTTCAACTCGCGCTTGTTCAACCACTGGCCGGCCGCGTCAAACAGCGCCGTCGCAACATCCTGATCGTCAATCGTCTCGAAGAAGCCAAAGAATCCGACCGGTTCCTGATGAAAATTGACGTATAGCTGATTGTCTATGGCGGCGATGCGACCGACCACTTGGCCGGCCCGGTCACGCGCTAGAAATAGCTCGACCTCGCCGTGCTCGTAAAATGGATGCCGCCGGTCTAGGAGTTTGCGCTGATCGCTGCGCAACGGCGGCGCCCAGTAGGGGTCGCTCCGATATAAACGATATGGCAGCTCGATAAACTCGTTGAAGTCGGAGGAGCCTGAGACTGCGCTGACGGACATAGTCGAAATCACCATTTAACCCCCGGCCGGCTCGGTAGGTCGCGCAGTCGGGGCGCTACCGACGCTGAGCAACGCGAAGTAAAAGAACTGCCCCGCCGCTAGCAATGGCCAACCCAGGTAGGTTAGCATCGCCGCGTCGAGAAACGCCTGGACCTGTCGCCGCTCGTCTGACGTGAGCCGGTCGCGTAACCGCAGCAACATCATACCGCGCCGCGAGGCGTCCATCTCGACCATCAGCAATGATAGATAGGTCAGCAAGCCCGGCGCAGTCAGGGCCAGCGCGAGCCACATCAAATATGATTGTTCGGAGATCAGCGCCATCACCAACAGAATTGGCGCGAACGCCAGGCCGGCGTAGCTGAGCGACGATACCGCGTTGTAGAAACGCTGCGGCATATAGTGTTCAACTTGTTGCTGAGCATGGCCTACCTCGTGGGCTACTATCGCTAGGCCGGCTACGCTTGGTTGTGAGCAGGTTTCAGTTGAGAAAACCAGGCGTCGTCCTTCAATCTCATAGCGATCAGTCCGTTTCCAACCGGTAGATGCGATCGGTAGCTCAGGCAAGCCGGCCAGGTGGAGCAAAGTCCGCGCTAGCGCCACGCCGTGCGCCGATGCCACGACCGGTCGGTTCCCCAGCGGTTGCAGCCGGCGCTGGCCAAGCCAGGATAGATATACGCTCAGCGAACTAGCCAAAAGGATGATTGCTGTCAGTTTTA
>JBCLEL010000207.1:0-4441 GCA_038913435.1 Chloroflexota bacterium | reverse complement strand
AACGGCCTGCGCATCATCAACATGGCCAATCCGGCCGCTCCAAGCGAGGTGGGCTTCTACGACACCGCCGGCTGGGCCCGCGGCGTAGCGGTGAGTGGGAGCTACGCCTACGTCGCCGATGGGAATGGCGGCCTGCGCATCATCAACATAGCCAATCCGGCCGCTCCAAGCGAGGTGGGCTTCTACGACACCGCCGGCTGTGCCATCGGCGTAGCGGTAAGCGGGAGCTACGCCTACGTCGCCGATGAGATTCCCGGCCTGCGCATCATCAACATCTCCAATCCGGCCGCTCCAAGCGAGGTGGGCTTCTACGACACCGCCGGCGCTGCCATCGGCGTAGCGGTGAGTGGGAGCTACGCCTACGTCGCCGATGGAGGGGGCGGCCTGCGCATCATCAACATAGCTAACCCGGCCGCTCCAAGCGAGGTGGGCTTCTACGACACCGCCGGCGCTGCCATCGGCGTAGCGGTGAGTGGGAGCTACGCCTACGTCGCCGATGGGTCTGGCGGTCTTCTGATTTTGCGGTTCACCGGAGCGGACCTTACACCGACGGCTACCGTCTCGCCGACCCCCACCGTATCTCGGACCGCGACTCCGACTCGTACCCGCACGGCGACGCCCACTTCTATCAGTACCCATACCCCAACCAGGACTCCGACCGCGACTCCTCCCCGCACGGCGACGCCAACTTCTACCCGCACGCCTACCCCAACCCCCACCAGCACGCCAACCCCCGCGGTTATCGCGACGCCCAGCCCTCACCGGGTATTCATCCCGGTGGCCTTCAAGACGTCGACCGGCGGCTGGTAGGGGCGCTGCTTGCTGCGCCCAGCTAAATGGGCAGGGCTTGCCCTGCCCCTACGGGCTATGTAACTTTCATTAGGGCAATTGGTATTACATGGGATTTCGCTCGGATTCGGCAGATAGGCTAGAATAGCAACGGTTCCCTAGTCGCCCCTGCAAGATGCATTCTTTACGGAGACACCTATGCGTCGCTTCCAGATCCTACCGACCGAGCTAGGCTTTTACGATTGGTTTGAAAAAGGCGCGGAGAACTGCGTCGAGTCCGCCCGGCTCTTAGACAAGCTGCTCCACAACTACACTGACGTTCAAGGCCAGGTGCAGGCCCTGACCGAGACCGAGCATCACGGCGACTTCATCGTCCACGAGATATTTGACCTGCTTCACCAGACTTTCCTAGCGCCATTCGACCGCGACGCGATTCAGAAGCTGGCCACCTCAATTGACGACGTGGTGGACGCCATTGAAGCGGCCGGCGATGCTCTACTGCTCTATAAAGTGGAGCGGCCGATGCCTGAGGCGATCCGACTGGGCGAGATCATTCTGGAGAGTTGCCAGCGGATCAACGAGGCGGTGCCGATGCTGCGCGATAAGAAGCTCTTTTCAAAGGCCCGCGAGCGTACTATCGAGGTGAACCGCTTGGAGAACGAAGCCGACCGAGTCGCCAGGGTGGCCGCGGCCCATGTGCTGGAACGGCCGGACCAGCTTTTCGAGATCATCCGCTGGACCCAGATCATTGAAGACCTGGAATCAGCTACCGACCGGTGCGAGGATGTCGCCGACGTGTTGCAAGGGATCATCTTTGAAAACGCCTGATGGCCCCTGGCCGAACCTGTACAGGCTGGCACGGCCTTTCGGCTGCGCGGCCCCTCATCGGAGGTGACTCGTGCCGGCGTTAGACATCGCCTTCCTGGTCTTCGTTGCGGCGGTAGCGCTTTCGTACGTCTACGCCTTCGTGGGCGGTTTCACAGACGCCGCGAACGCTATCGCCACGGCGGTCGGGACGCGGGCCTTAAGTCCGCTACAGGCCGTGCTCGTGGCAGCCGTCTTCGAACTATTGGGGGCGCTGACCGGGACGGCGGTGGCGCTGACGATCGGCAAGGGGATCCTGCCACCGGCGGCGATGTCGCAGGGCGCGGTCGTGGCGGCTCTCTTGGGGGCGATGACCTGGAGCCTGATCACATATTACTTTGGCATCCCGGTCAGCGAGACGCACGGGCTGATCGGGGGTATTGTGGGTGCCGGGCTCGTGTTCGCCGGGCCGCAGGCCATCCAGTGGTGGAGACTCCTTCCCGTGCTGGCCGCCATCATCGTCTCGCCGATGCTCGGGTTTGCGGGCGGCATGGCGCTGCTGGCCGGGGTCTACCACTTGTTCAGAGGACTGCCGCGGGCTCAGGCGGTACCACTGTTTCGCAACCTCCAGCGGCTCTCGTCGATGTACATGGCCTTCAGTCACGGGCGCAATGACGCCCAAAAGCCTATGGGCGTGCTGACCATAGCCCTCGCGGTTTACTTCGGGTGGACCATCATCGAGGTGCCGCTCTGGGTCATCGTGAGCGTGGCCGCCACGGCCGGGCTCGGGGTGGCCGCTGGCGGCTGGCGGATCATCCGGACGCTCGGGACGAGGCTGACGGACCTTGCTGTGGAGCAGGGCTTTGCCGCCGAGACGGCGGCTGCCAGCGTGCTGCAAGTGGCCTCGGAGCTGGGCATTCCGGTCAGCACAACCCACACGATCACCTCGGCGATCGTCGGCGTGGGAACGCTACGAGGGCACAGGTCCGTGCGCTGGGTCGTGGTGGGGGAGATCGTGCAGTCATGGATGCTGACCCTGCCGGCGACCATCCTCTTCGGCTACCTATTCGCCACAGCCCTGCGTGCGCTGGTGGGCGGCGCCTGAGCCAGGCAGTGAAACCAGGGGACGTCCGTGAAGCGGTAGCGGCTCCTTCTACTTGACGTAAGTTTGGGAGATAGCCTGGTTCCAATGGATATTTACACCAGCCTGAAGCTATCCCAAGTAAAAAAGAAACGCTACCTCGTCGCTTGGGTGTTCACGCTGCCGGGGTGTTTCGCGCTCGGTTATCTGATTATGCTGGTTGCGAACAGCGGTTACGGCGCCGTCGCCACCGTTTTCGTTCAACTCGCCGGCTGGCGGTGATTATGGGCTGATCCCGCGGTCGCTAGTTGCCCTCCGGGACAGCGGCATCGAGGCTGGTCAGAAAACCTATCAGCGCCTGGTTGAACCGCTCCGGCTGCTCCACGTTGCAGCAGTGGGAAGCCTCCGGTATCATCTCCAACCGCGAGCCGGCGATCTTCTCCTGCATACGTTGCGCCCAGGCGACCGGTGTGCCGGGGTCCTGTTCGCCGGCGACGATCAGGGTTGGCGCTGGTATCTCGTGCAGCCGGTCGGTCAGGTCAATCTCCGAGACGGCCCGCGCCGCTGCCGCATAGCAGCTTGGCTCCACCTGCACATAGACCTCCCGCAGATTTTGCACCGCCGGTGGATTTCGTTCACGGTAGCTAGGCGTGAACCAGCGCGCTAGCGTCCCTTCCACCAAAGACTGCATCCCTTGCTCCAGCGCGAGTTGGGCGCGCTGGTGGAAGGTCTGCCGATTCTCCTGAGGATATTCGCTAGTAGTGCAGCATAAGGCCAGGCCAAGGACTTCAGCAGGGTAGGTCAGGGCAAAGGTTTGGGCAATCATTCCACCCATAGATAATCCGACCAGATGCGCTGCCTCGACACCAACAGAACGCAGTAGATAGTGCAAGTCGTCGGCCAATAGCTCTAATGAGTATGGCGGGGCTGCGCTTTCGCTCCTGCCGTGGCCGCGCACATCGTAGCGGATTGTTTTGAAATGAGGCTGCAAGGCCGGCATCTGCGAGTCCCACAACGACAGGTCCATCGCCAGGCCATGGATGAGCACGACCGGCGGCCCCTGGCCGGCCATGTCAAAGTTGATGCTGATTCCATTTGCTATGCTCCGCATCGGACTATCTCCTCTAGCGACCTGGTGTAGCCGGCGTTGGACGCGGCGCCGGCTGTGATTGGAACAGGCTAGGGTTTAGCTTCAATTCAACGCTGATGCCGTCTTCTTCGGTACTGACAGCGAGCACTGTCACCGGCGCTTGTTCGAGCGCACGGTCGAGTTGGCGGTTGACTAACTCATTAACGAGGTCTCCCACCCGGCCTGGCAACGGTAGCCGTCCCAGATCAGACGAGACGAGGTCAACCCGGAGGCGGCCATTGTCAGCATAAGGGCGCAAGGTAATATGGACCGGCACCTTCGGTAGCTCGCCGAGTTTGGCGTTGCTGGTCACTTCAATAGTGTTTCCTGGACGAGTGTTGAGGTGGATGTCCTCCAGCGAGAACTGGCTTTGTCCAGCCGGCCCAGGGCCGTTCAACCGCTGGAATTGGGCGGCGATCTGTGCGTTTAGAAAATCCTCTTTGATGAAGACCTTGATGTCTGGGTCGCCCGGAGCGCGCCTGATGTCAGGGGCTTTGGAAGGTTGGGCCAGGAGCAACAAGACCGCCAGCAGCGCAACCGCGCCAATGATGACGCCAAATACGAAGCCACATCCTGACCTCAATACCATCACCTGATAAACTGGTCTCGGGCGCTAACGGGAGCGGCCGGTTGACCAT
>JBCLEL010000206.1:0-4475 GCA_038913435.1 Chloroflexota bacterium | reverse complement strand
TGCAGGAAACCCGCGATTTCACCTGAGATCGCGCCGTGCTTAGTGCCACTTGGCGTCATCTTGATCAACTCTCCTGCAACCAACTCGTACCTTTTGCCCGGACTTTCCGGCATCGTCAGCAAATCGGTTGCAGTCATCATAACTTTTTGCATCTTCGCACCTCACGCCCGAGAAATGCTAGTGGTATGTCACAGGGAATCTGAGGGATGTCATTCTGAGCCGGAGTTTAGCGAAGACCAAGAATCTCCACTGCGACGAGACTCTTCGGCCTTCGGCCTCAGAGTGACAATTCCTCAGAATAACTGTGACTATGCACTAGCCTCCGTAGATTGGCTGCTAGACCGGGAACAGCTTGGTTACTTTGATACGAAACCCCGGCAACGCCGGCTCTGCGTCCAACTCGTCTTCGCCGGTCAGATACGTTATCCGATTTGGCGCTCGCCAGACGGCCACCGATTTGGTCGCCGGATTCACAACCCAGACGACCGAGGCCCCAGCCGTCAGCCATTGCGCGGCCTTCTTTTCAACCTGCTGGTAGGAGTCTGATGGCGAGACAACTTCGACGACCAAATCAGGCGCTGCTTCGACGAAACCTTGCGGCGGCCTGCCGCCTAGCAGCTTTGCCTTGCTGACAAACGCTACATCAGGCGCAAGAACGGTGTCCGGGCTGCGCTGAATAAGGAATCCTCCCTCAGCAGCGTGCACAGTGCCAAGGTCCATTTTCAATACATAGTCATATACGAAATGCGCTATCAGCGCCGATATATTGCTATGCTCGCCGCCGCTGGGCGTCATCTCGACCAACTCTCCTTTGATCAACTCATACCTTTTGCCCGGACTTTCCGGCATGATCAGCAGATCTGCTGCGGTCATCAGAACTTTTTGCATATTTTTGCCTCCCACTCAAGCAGGGTAAACGCAATTTTTCAGGATGAATCCAGTATAATCCCTTTTCTTCCGATTGGTCGGCTTGCGCCCTTTTTTCAGTCAAGCAATCTTCTAATTTCACTCCTGGCCAGGCTGTCAGCTCGCTCGTTTTCCCGGGCTCCAACGTGCCCACGGAGCCAATGCCAGTTGACTCGATGACGCTGGGCCAGCCGGTCTAGCTCGCGCCAGAGGTCCTCGTTCTTCACCGGCTGCTTGGCGGCCGTGCGCCAACTGTTTTTCTTCCATTTCTCTATCCAACTGGAAATGCCTTGCTGAAGATATTGGGAGTCGGTGTAAAACTCGGCTTCACAAGGCTCTTCGAGCGCCTTCAGGCTCTCAATCGCCGCCTGCAACTCCATACGATTGTTCGTAGTATGCTCAGCGCCGCCGCTAATCTCCATTCGCCGGCCATCGTACAAGAGGACGCCCGCCCAGCCGCCAGGGCCTGGGTTGCCGAAACATGCGCCGTCGCTATAGATGACTACCCGCTTCAATTCGCGCTCGCTGATCGAGTGGTGGACACTGAGATCAAAGTCACCAGACAAACAACACTTTGCCGGTGCGCTGAGTCGCGCCTACTTGGAAAGCTTCCGGCGCTCTCTCAAGGGGGAAGCGATGGGTGGCTATTCTTTCAAAATCAATTTTGTGCCGGCGGATCAAGGCTACCATGTCGTAGTAGTCGGCCAGGTTGTAGATGTGGCTGCCAACCAATCCCAGATTTCTGCGCATGACCTGCCGGCCAATCTGGATCGAAGGTTGGTCAGCCGGGCTGATTCCCACATAGCCGGCGGTTCCCAGCGACGCCAGGCAGTCCAGCGCGTCGGAACGGGCCATCGGGTGACCGGATGTTTCCAGCGAGAACTGGACGCCCTCGCCGTCAGTAAGGCCGCGAATGGCAGCCGGCGTCCCCCCGCCAGTCGGGTCAACTGTTGAAACGGCGCCTAGCTCCTCGGCCAGCTTTCTACGTTCGGGGATCGGGTCCACGCCGATCACCTGGGCGCCAAAGGCCCTTGCCCAAAGCAGACCGCACAGTCCCACCGGCCCCAGACCAAAGACTGCCAGCGTCGCTCCGCCGGACAACCCCATCCGCTTGACGATGTAGTAGGCGGTGCCGGCGTTGCAGGCAATAATCGCTCCCAATACAAAGCTGAAATCATCCGGTAAAGGCAAGCAGTAGCGGGCCGGCGCGACGGTATAGTCAGCCATTGACCCGCTTTTCAGCGGCAGGTTCTGGGGACAAAGCCACACGTCGCCACGCAGACAACGCTTGCAGCGGCCACAACCGCGACCAGGATAGATCATCACCCGATCTCCCACCCTGGGCTCTGTCACCAGCTCGCCAACCTGCTCGACAACGCCACAGGGTTCGTGGCCGGCGATCTGCCGAGAGCGTTCGCCTCGGCTTTCCCGGCTAGCGTGATAACCATGCAGGTCAGAGCCGCAGATGGCAGCCGCCTGCATGCGAACCAAGCACTCATCCGGCCCGATCTCCAGCGGTGGGAAATCGGCGATTTGCACCTGGTGATCGCCCAAGACTAGAACACCGCGCATAGCGTCAATTCCCTCCCAAGCCAAGGTGGGTAGCACAGTATAGCCCAAACTGATCGTTCAATTGCCGAGAAAGAGTTTGAACGTGAACCGAATGGCCGAACTCAGGCCGACAACATCAGCCATTCGTCGGCATAGAGAAGACGTTATCGCATCCTGGGATCGAGAGCGTCGCGCAAGCCATCGCCAAAGAAGGTGAAGGCGAGCATCGTAATGCCGATCGCCATGGCAGGAAATAGGGCCAGGTGGGGCGCTGCAAAGATCTGGCTATAACCATCCTGGACCAGGGTCCCCCAGGAGGTTGTTGGCGGCGTCAGGCCAATTCCGATAAAGCTTAACGCCGACTCGGCGATGATTGCTCGCGGGATACCCAAGGTAACCGCCACTATGATAGGCGCCAGGGCGTTGGGCAGTAAATGCCTCGTCATTATCCATCGCGTGGATGCGCCAAGCGCCGAAGTGGCTTGAACAAACTCTCGCTCGCGCAGCGAGAGCGTTTGTCCGCGGACCAGCCTGGCCATGTCGGTCCAGGCAACCAGGCCGATTGCAATAAAGATCTTATCAATGCCGCGCCCAAGCGCGGTGGTGACAATAATGATGAATAGAAGATCAGGAAATGCATACATAATGTCGGTGAACCGCATCAGCAAGTTGTCAATGCGGCCACCATAGTAGCCGGCAATTAGACCCATTGGCACGCCGATCAGGAGTACGATTAGTTGGACGATCACCCCAACCGCCATCGAAATCCTCGTTCCATAGATCATTCTACTGAGTATGTCTCTACCCAATTGGTCAGTGCCCATCGGGTGCTTCAAGCTAACGCCATCGAAGGACTCCTCGTAGCGTTGTACATTAGGATCATATGGCGCTAATACCGACGCGAAGATCGCTACCAGGATCAGGAGAATGACGACGAATAACCCGACCATTGCCGCCTGGTTTCGGCAGAGACGCCGCCAGGCCATACTCCATAGCCCTTCAACTGGCAAGGCTTCGAGGGCTGTTTCTTCGTTAGCTGCCCCCACTCGAATCAAACTGCACCCCTCTCAGCGTTAAGAAGCTACCTGGATTCGCGGGTCAATCAGCCCATAGAGCACATCTACTACCAGGTTCATCAAGGCTACGATTGCGGCATAAAAAAGGGTTGTGCCCATTATCATCGGATAGTCACGCTCAGCCACCGCCAAAACGAACAGGCGACCAACCCCCGGGACGTAAAACATAGTCTCGATGATGAAGGAGCCGGTAATTAGAGCTGCGATGATCGGCCCTAAAATCGTCACTACCGGAATCAGCGCATTACGCAACATGTGTTTGGTTATTACCAGGCGTTCGTGTATGCCTTTGGCCCTGGCGGTGCGAATATAGTCCTGGCGCATCACATCAAGGATACTGGCGCGAGTGTAACGGGCTAGAATTGCCGCCGGGCCAGTCGCCAGCGCGACTGTCGGCATTATCATGTGGGCTGGTGTTCCCCAGTTGCTAGAGGGCAGCCAGTGAAGAGAAACGCTGAATATCAATATGAATATGACGGCGAGCACAAAGCTAGGTATGCTATAACCACTGACGGAGAACGCTACCCCCAGGTAGTCAACCCAGGTATTCTGCTTCAGGGCGGCAACAGTGCCGATAGGTACGCCGACGATAACCCCCAAGATAAGCGCCATCGCCCCTAGTTGAGCGGTCACCGGTAGTCCGGATAGGAGGATCTCACTGACAGAATTGCGCGGGTCACGGAAAGATGGCCCGAGATCGCCGCGCAATACTCCCGATATATAGTCTAGATACTGGATTACTGGTGGCTTGTCCAAGCCAAACTTGCGCTCGATGTTAGCGCGGACAGCGTCAGGAATCTTCCGCTCGCGGTCAAAGGGGCCTCCTGGCGTCAGATGCATCACCGTGAAGGTGATGACCGACACCACCAGAAGCACCGGGACCATCCAAAGTAGCCGGCCGAGAATGTAGCCGACCATCTACGCAAGCATCCTATTACCTAA
>JBCLEL010000205.1:0-4482 GCA_038913435.1 Chloroflexota bacterium | reverse complement strand
GTGTCCCCCCAGCAGAGAATCCCCTTGCTCCCGTGCACGGGAGAAGGGGATCAAGGGGATGAGGGCCGTACCCCGGCTCACGTGTATGGCTTTCTACACACTCTCTAACATCACAAGACATACAAGGGGGATAAAGGGGGTGAGGGTACACTACTGCCCAAACGCCAACGATTTAAGGATTAGTTGGAATGGATAGGAGGCATGCTTCGCCCCTACCGCCGGTGAAATCTATTATCATGGGAGCCGGCCATCGCCCTAGCGGGCCGCCACCGAGGGATGGCAGTCGTTCACCTGGAACTAAGCTCGCGCAAGGAGAAACTCTATGTATGTAATAATAGCTAAGATAAAGATGCAAGCTGAACATCGCGAGGCGTTTATCGAATCAATGCTCGACGACGCGCGCGGGTCGGTCAAGGACGAGCTAGGTTGCTACCAGTTTGACGTGGTCCAGGACAACAGCGATCCTAACACCATCTATCTCTACGAAGTCTATAAAGATGAGGCTGCCTTCAACGCGCATACTCAAGCGCCTCACTATCTTCGCTGGCGCAACACAGTGAAAGACTGGTTCGATGGCCCAACCGTTGCCGGTCGCTGCACAAACATCTTCCCGGAAGATTCTCGTTGGAAGAAGTAGACAGATAAATTGGGAGGCTTGCCCACCAAACGGGCGCTGGAAATGGCCTTTTATCTGCCATTGACGGCCTTCGGTTTTTGTGAAAGACTCTTGCCTAAATCTCGCCTTTGCTGGGTAAATCTGATTATCACTGAGGAGAGGAAACATGAAAGCCGGGCTATTTATGATGCCATCCCATCCGCCGGAGCGGGATACTTTTGCCGCTCATCAATTCGACTTGGACTGTATCAGCCTTGCTGACGAGCTGGATTATAGCGAGGTATGGATCGGCGAGCATTTCACTTCTCCTTGGGAGACGGTCCCGACACCCGACCTCCTGATTGCTCAGGCGTTGATGCGAACCAAGAAAATCAAGCTGGGCACCGGTGCCCACCTGCTCCCCTTCCACCACCCGGTCGAGTTGGCAAGCCGGGTAGCCTATCTCGACCATTTGGCCCAAGGACGCTTCATGTTTGGTATAGGCGCCGGCGGGCTGACTTCGGACCACGACTTATTCAACGTTGACATGCAGGCCGGCCAGCACCGGGAGATGCTGCAGGAATCTTTAGATATCATCCTGAAGCTCTGGGAAAACAAGGGGCCATTGAAGTACCGGGGTAAGTTCTGGAACTTCAACATTTTTGATCCCAAGGAATATGAATACGGCAACCTGCGTTGTTTCCGGACGCCATTTCAAAAACCCCATCCGCCGATTGGCGTCGCAGCCGCTAGCCCTAACTCGGAAACGCTGAAGATCGCCGGCGCGCGTGGCTACATCCCCATGAGCCTCGGCCTCAACGCGGTGTACGTGGCTAGCCATTGGCAGGCGGTTGAGGAAGGGGCTAGTAGGACCGGCCGGACGCCATCGCGTAGCGAGTGGCGCATCGTGCGTGATATTTGGGTCGCTGACACCGACGAAGAGGCTCGTGAGCAAGCGTTGAACGGCGCACTGGGACGGGCCTGGCGGGAATATCTGTTGCCCCTTTTCTCCTTTGGCCCATACCCATTTATCAAGTACTTGAAGCACGATGAGAGCATGCCGGATGAAGCCGTTACAATAGATTATCTGGCGGACAACGTTTGGCTGGTTGGCTCGCCCAAGACGGTGGCTAGAAAGCTAAGAGACCTGTACGGGGCGGTAGGCGGATTCGGCGTCCTGCTATGGTTGACATTCGACCACTCGGAGCAACGAGCTAACTTCCAGAAGTCGTTGCGCCTCTTCAAGGAAAAAGTCATGCCGCAGGTTGCTGATCTAACGGGCAGCGAGGCTGCAACTGGCGTTGGCGTCAAGCTCAGCCCGTAAACCGAGTGGGAGTGTAGAAAAATGCGTATTGGGAACGGAAAGCACACTTATGAGTGGATTGAAAACTGGGCGGAGATTCCCGGCACCGACAGCGCCCGGAACGGCTGGGCGCACCACGGAGCGGTCGTAACTGAGGCCGGCCACGTCATCGCATCTCATCCTGGTGAACCGAAGCTGCTCGAATTCGACCCGGCCGGCCAGCTGCTGCGGGCTTGGGACACCGGCCTCAAAGAGAACCACGGCATCGTCATAACAAAAGAGAATGGGACTGAGTACCTCTGGATCGCTGACAATGGCCGCAAGCGGTCAAAGCAGCTTGATTACGAATATCCTCCCCAACCTAACCCGGGCCGAGCCATCAAGATGACCCTCGATGGAAAAACCGTAATGACTATCCAGCAACCTGACCTGCCGGTCTATCAGAAAGTCACCTATATGCCGACCTGGGTTGCCGTGTTTGAGGAGCGCCACGGCGGCAACGGTGACATCTGGATTGCCGATGGCTACGGTGCGAACTGCGTGTATCGGTACAACAGGTCAGGCCAAATGCTTGGCAGCATCAACGGCGCAGAAGGCGAAGCCGGCCTGTTCAACTGTCCGCATAGCGTCTGGGTTGACACCCGCAAGTCGGCGCCGGAACTGTACGTTGCCGACCGTGGTAATCGGCGCGTTCAGGTCTATGACCTTGAAGGTCATTACAAGCGCGTGTTCGGCGCGGACTTCATGAGCAGCCCCAGCGGGTTCGCCGTTCACGGTGACGATCTGATAATCGCCGAACTTCGGGCGCGGATCACGATCATTGACACCAAAGACAAGCTGGTTTGCCACCTCGGTAGCAACGAAGATGTCTGTTCGCGGGAAGGTTGGCCGAACATGAAGAATGACAAGGGCATACCGGTACGACCTACTCTGATAGAAGGCTTGCTCAACGGTCCGCATGGCATTGCGGCGGACCGGGACGGCAATATATACGTCTTCGAATGGCTGATCGGTGGTAGAACGATAAAGCTGGCGAAGGTGTGAGGCCGCCTATGGCTGATAGAAAGGTTCGAGACAGTTGCATAAATAAAACTGCCATTAAAATAGCGCAACACGTCGCCGGACTGAAGTCCGGGCGCTTGTTGAACGGGCTGAAGCCCGACTAGGGGGTGAGCAGAGGGGGCGAAGCCCCCTTTGACGGGGGATTTGGGGGTGTCCCCCACTACATTTCCCCCTTCTCCTCGCAGGGAAAGGGGGCCAGGGGATGAGGTGTTGGTTCATTCACAGTCAGCCAGGGCGGCGCCTGGGGCGCTAGGTTGGCTTGAGAGCAGAGAACGAAAAGACCCTGGGCGCCCACCCACTTTTGCTGAATTACGCAGCAGTCTCAGGTTCCATGGTTCTTGAGTCTTTGACGTTGATATGCTGGGAGCGTGGCCAGGATGGCCGGCCTGAAGCGGGTGAGACGCCCGCGCTCCCAGGTATGGTTTCTTCTCTCGAGCTAGTTGCTGAGTGAGTGGTCGGTTGAACGTTACCGGCATCGTTTTCACCGCCCCCGGCGTGGTCGAAGTATGGCGCAATCTTCAGCTGCCGCAGCTTGGACCAACCGACGTTGAGATCATCACTACGATGAGCGGCGTCAGTCCGGGTACCGAGAAGAACCGCCTGTTAGGAGGGAACTATTCCCTCGGTTTTCCCTCAGTCGCCGGCTATCAACAGGTCGGGCAGGTAGGTCGGGTTGGCAGCGCGGTTATTGGCCTGAAACCCGGCCAGCGGGTGTACGCGCACGATTGGGGACACCCATTTGTCGGACAGACCGCCCGGCCAGGCGCGCACGTTTCCACTCGGATTGGGCCGGCCGATGACATTGCGTTTGGGGCTGGACGAGTAGAGGAGGCCAATGAGTTTGACTCGCTCGGTCGTGTAGGCCGGCGCCGGAACCTCACCGCGTTGCCCGACGATCTGCCGGACCAAGAGGCGGCCTTCCTGAGCCTGGCTAGCATCGGTTTGCACGCCGCCGGTCGCGGAGGAGCGGACCTAGGAGTCCGCACACTGGTCCTCGGTTTGGGGCTGATCGGAATCTTCGCCGGCCAGGGCGCGCTGGTAAGAGGCAGCGCGGTAGTCGGAGTGGACCGAGTTCCCCTGCGTTTGGCTAAGGCAAAGGAAGTTGGATTTGAGGCTGTCCTCGACGTTAGTCAAACCGGCTATTGGGAGGGGCTTGCAAGGGCCGGCCCATTCGACCTGGTAATCGAGACCACCGGCAACAATGAGCTTATTGACGAGATCATGCGTCGCCGGCTGATAGCTCGTGGCGGGCGGTTCGTGATAGTCGGCGGGCGCTGGCAGGTCAGCTATGACTTCAACTCTGCTCATCTGTTGGAAGTAAGCATGGTGCACAGCGAGCACCATACTCAGACCGAGTTGGAGGAAGTGATCCGTCTGCGCCGGGCCGGCCGCTGGCAGATTGCGCCGCTGATAACTCATGTTGTGTTGCCGGGCGAGGCGCCGCAGGTCTGGGATATGATTCTACATAAGGAAGACTGGCTGGGGGTCGTATTTGATTGGCAGGCCGAGCAATAGACCGGTC
>JBCLEL010000204.1:0-4494 GCA_038913435.1 Chloroflexota bacterium | reverse complement strand
GCACATTACCCAATCAAGTTGTTAAAGATCATTAATGCAACTCATCGTTGACAGGACAGAGTGCCGATTGATAATCCGAATGGGGTTATGGTTGCTTGCCCATCCTGTAAGGTTGCCAATTACCTGCCGAGTTTCGCATTTGAAACCCGATTGTCAACCCAAGTCCCACTTATGACGGTAGAATCAGTACAACGGCAGTTGTGCAAATACGAGGAATGACCTTGTTTCAAGAGGGACGGTGAACTTTGGTGAGGGTTGAGGCTTGCCACCGCGCCAGCTAATCGGGGCATTGGTTGCCGTGCTGGCAATCGGGCTGGGCCTGGCGCTGTTGCTGAGTGGGATAGCCATCACTAGGGCCTTGCCTGGCCGGGTCGTAGCCCAAGATGGAGACCGCCCTGCGCCAACATTCGGGTCGCTTCTACCTGGCTTTGTGCCGAAAGCCGGCCCCTTGTCCAACGTCTCCCTATTCCCAACCAACACCTCTACACCTTCGGAAACGCCCATCCCATCACCGACGCCGAGAGTAACCGTCACTCAAGCCCGAACCGGCACGGTAGCACCTCCCGGCACCGTAGCGTCTCCCGGCCCCGGCACGCCGACCGCCAGCCCGACGCCGCTGATCGCTTACTCCGCGCCGGCCTTCGGTGGCGGCGCAATCATTCGCGCCGCGCCTAGAAGTGACTCGGAAGTGCTGGCGGTGGCGCCGTACGGTGACGCGGTCGTTGTGTTGGCAGAGGTGGCCGGCGAAGCGATTGATCCAGAAGTGCCGACGTGGTATCTGGTCCAGTATCAGAATGTGCAAGGGTTCATCTACGGCAAGCTGCTTAGCGCGACCTGGCCGCCCACCGGCGAACGCCCGCATCTGGCTACCCCGACGCCGAAGACTACGCCAACAGTCGCCATTACTCCGACCGGCACCATCACGCCCTTGACTTCAACCGCCACCATAACCGGTTCGGTGACAGCCGTTGCCGGCACACCTACGCCTTCCAGGACCGTTACCCTGACACTCACCCGAACAGTCACCTTCACTCCTACCGAGAGTCGTACTGTTACTCTAACCCCTACTCAAACCAATACCCTGGTGCCGACTATTACTCCTACTGAGACACGGACGCAGACGCCTACGGCAACCGTGACATTTACCGTGACTGTCTCCCAAACGCCTACACGAACTCCCACCTTCACGCCGACTTATACGCCCACCGTTCCGCCAACGCGCGCAGCCCAGCAGGAACGCGAGTTGGCGCTTGACCTGTCGCTGGTGAAAGCTGGCTCAATGGCCATATTTGGGTCCATCCGCTTGGCTGCCGATGCCCCAGCTAACACGCCGACCGAGAAGGCCACTGTCACTCCCAAACCGTTGTCGCGGGCGGTACCGCAGGCTACGCCGCCGCGTGGAACGCTGGCCGGTACCGTCCGCGATGAGGCCGCGACGAGGCTAAGTGGCGTTTCACTCACATTCGACGGGCCTTACGGCATATTCACCGCCGCGACCGACCAGAACGGCAACTACTCAGCCATCTTGCCAGTCGGCAACTACACCGTGACCGCTACCCTAGCCGGCTATGCGCCCAAGGTCGAGAACGCAGTTGTCGCCCAGGACACGACTACCACGCTCAACCTCACATTAAAGTTGGTGCCGATACCGACAGCGACCTCTACATCTACGCCGGTCCCCGGCGCCCTTGTCGGCACCGTGCGAGATGATACTAACGGCACACGGATAGTCAACACCACGGTGGCAATATCTGGGCCATCCGGATCCCTCCAGACGACGACTGACACCAACGGCGACTACTCATTCAACTCGCTCTGGCCGGGTGTCTACACGATTTCCGTCAGCAAGGCCGGCTTTATCACCAGCAATATTTCGAGTGCGGTAAGCGCCGGGATCACTTCAAGGGCCGATGTGACTCTTGTGCCGGCGCCAACCGCGACTCCAACGCCATCAATGACCGTTACTGCCACTCCAACCTATACGCCTACCGGGTTGGCGACCTTCACCGTCACGGCCACACCGACTATCACTCCCACCTTTACCCCGTTTCACCAGGATGCGTGGGTGCCAGTACTCAATGTGCCGATAACCTCAAGGGCATCGGTGCGAGCCGCTAGCGTTGATCTTGGAAATGGCCAGCGCTACATATACCTTGTCGGCGGTCAAACCGGGCCGGACGGCGGCCGCATCTACCCTCCGCGAGTGGAGTACGCGCCTATCAATGCGGACGGTACGATCGGGGCTTGGCTCGAGATTGGCAATCTGCCGTCAACCCGGTACGCTCACGCGGTGGTGATAGGACGTGATCCGCGTGAGACAGACCCGAGCAAAGGTTACTACATCTATGTGCTGGGTGGCATCTCCGGCGGAGGTGTGAAAATAGGTACGGTTGAATTCGCGCAGATACAGTTCGACGGAAGACTAGGCCCCTGGCAGCAGGCTCCGTCGACGTTCAATATGAGCACAGTACGGTATTGGTTTAGCGCAGTTCATTACAGCGGAGTAATCTATGCGATTGGTGGAAGCGGCCTTGGTTCGGGTCAGGTCAATGTCGAGCGCGCCTTCATTCAATCAGGCGGTGGTCTCAGTCAGCCGGCGACAGTCGCGAGCATGCAAATCCCTCGCAGCGGGTTCGATGCGGTCGTCGCCAATGGGTACATCTACGCCATTGGCGGCGCCGGCGACGAGCTGGGCACGGCCAGTCAGGCTTCTACTACGATTGAGCGCGCCTTGATAAATCCGAACGGAACATTAGCCGGCTGGGCAATCGTCTCTTCCGGGCAGATGTCTTCCCGTTAAAACCACCGGGCGTACTTCATCAACGGCTATCTGTATATTGTCGGTGGACGGACTGGCGTGACAACGCTAACTCCTCCGTTTACTTCGGTCCAGCGAGTATATATCCGTCCAGATAACACGCTGGGGACCGTTGAAACTGTTGATGCGTCCCCGCTGGTCAACCGGTTGCAGTTCGGGGCGGCCTCGGCTGTCATCCCGAATGTAGGCCAGGCGATGTACGCAATCAACGGCTTCCGTTTGACACCGTTGGACCCGGTTCGGAATGAACCAGACACAAGCGCCGAAATGCTCATACCAGCGACCGACACACCGACATTGACCCCGACCGTCACCAGTACGCCAACGATTACTATGACCCCTACTATTACCAACACTCCAACGATCACTCTAACTCCCACTCGCACCCTTACACCAACGATTACTATGACCAATACCGTCACTATAACTCCAACGATTACTCTAACCCCCACCCCTACCCCTACATGCTGTCTCGTGTTGCTGCCGTTGCTGGCCAGGCCGTTACCTGAGGGGGTGGTCAACGGCGGTTTCGAGAATCCTGGCGACCATCTTTACCCCTGGCAACCCAGCGGGATCCTCGCCGTCAGCGCAGATAACAAGGATAATCCGCTGGCGGGTTACTATGCGGTACTCGGCAGTCCCGACTACCCGTGCAATGGCGGAGTGCCGATGCCGCCCCCCAGCGCGGTTAAAGTCGCCTCGGACGCGACAATCGCGCAGACGGTTATGGTCCCCAACTTCGCCGGTGTCACGTTGGTGTTCCGCTACCGCGTCTTCTCTCAAGATAGGATACGGGACGGCACGCAGCCGCAAGATACGCTGGAGCTAAAGTTGGGAGGAGTTCTAGCCTGGAGCACCGGCAATACGACTGCCCATTACGGTTGCCCGCCGGAGTTCCCAACATACGACAGTGGTTGGCAAAACCAGTCCATTAGCCTGGCAAGCTATCGCGGGCAGCAGGTGACGATCGCTTTCTCCGTCAAACAGAGATTCGACTCTCTGGTGGAGAAAAATACGGGCGAGGGCTGGTACAACACCTGGGCTTACCTTGACAACGTCAGCGTAGGCGCTGCGAGCTGGTAGCGTCCCAAGTTCAGCCGGCTGGGGAAACGCCCGGCGTTAGCATCGCTCCTAATATCAGCGTAACGAGTATTGCGCCGATCGCTACAATGGCGCCACGGGCGGGACTGGCCGGTGTCATTCGGCTGAACCCCACGCCGGTGATGATGACGTACCAGGCCAGAATTGCCAGTTGAAATATGACATACATGGCCAGCGAAAGTCCGCCGGTCGGCTGGTCTATCATATTCGGGATAGTCACCGCATCAGCGGTCGCCATTACTATCACTATCCGTGCGAAGCTGGCCGGAACGCCTAACAGTCGTAGCAGCAGAGAGCCGGCGGCTAGCGGTATAGACAGTGCGAGCAGGATCAGCAGCAGTTCTTGGGAAAGGCTGCTTTGCTTGACTATTGCCTTCGCCAGATGGAGGCCGGCGTCCATCGCAAACACCGTCAATGGGACCACTAGCGGTGGCGGACTTTTGCTCCAGGCAGCGAAGCCATTCCAGGGATTGACCAGCGCATAGATCAAGACCTTGTAGTGCTGGCCGTAGTCCTGAAAGCCAGCGGGTTGATTGCTATCCACCTGACTCCCTCTAGTACATAATCAGACGACA
>JBCLEL010000203.1:0-4514 GCA_038913435.1 Chloroflexota bacterium | reverse complement strand
TTAGATTGACGGGCATGCGCTCGCAAAACTGATCCCCTTAAATCTGAACACTTACACCCGGCGCAAACACTGGTATGCTTTGTGATCTCCGAATAAAATGGGACTGCTGTCCGAGTGGCGCCGGCGGATATTGATAATCCGACACTCACAGGAGGAAAGGAGCTGAGAGGATGATTATTGACGCGCACTATCACATCTTTCCACCTTTTGGCAGCGCATCAGGAGGCGACGATCCGCGGCTGAATATGAAGCTCTTTCAATACCACATACGTGATGCCAGGCGGTTCTGGCGCAAGGCGGATGGCAAACCGGTAGAACAGCCGCTATTGGAGTTCGAAGGCGATGACATGGCAGACATGCCGGACGTGAACTTTCGGATGACCGACTTTGGCCAAGCGGAGTTCACGATCGGCGGGGTGGGCTACTGCATGCAGCTCTATCCACCCAATCTGAAGAATAACGAGGCGCCGCCGGAGCGAATGGTTGCCGAGATGGACGTAGTAGCTGTGGACATGGGCGTACTCCAACACGACCACATATACGGCGCTCTCAACGAGTACTACGCTGAGGCCATTCGGAAGTATCCGGGGCGATTCATCAGCTTGGCCCAGGTCCGCGAATGGGAAGCAGACCAGCCGGCCCAGATCGAACGACTGGAGCAAGCCGTCTTGGAATACGGTAATAAAGGTCTGTATTTCAGCGTCGAGCCATTTGCGTTGAGTAACTATGCCGATCACCTGGACGACGCCAAGTTCGAACCGCTCTGGGACAAGGTGCGGGAGCTGAGAATACCGGTCTGGTGGTATATCCACAGCCGCCGGCGCAACCGCTTAGCCGGCATCATGGAGCACGTCGCTGAGTTAGACCGCTGGGCGGTGCGCCATCCCGACATTCAAGGCACGCTCACTCACGGCCTCGATATTTTCAATAGAAGCATTAGGTCTGGCCCGGACCAGTACACGATTCCCGATGAGTTTATGGCGTTACTCAAGCGCCCGAATATGTCGGTCGAAGTGCTGTTCCATGCCACTTCGCGGTGGCCAGCCTATCCATTCGAAGGGGCGCAGAGAATGATCCGCCGGCTGTGCGACGAGATAGGGGTCGAGAAGCTGATGTGGGGAACAGATATGCCTTATTGCTCAGGCTACTGGTGCACCTATCAGCAGGCTCTGGACTATGTACGCCTTTCGCAATTTTTGTCAGAAAAGGAGAAGGCGCTCATCCTCGGCGACAATGCAGCCCGGATGTTTGACGTTCAGCAATAGGTCATTAAGGGACGATTCTAGCCCAACGTTTTCGGCTTAAAATCGGCTGGTCATACCTCGACGATTTGATACCGCAGTGATGCCTGCGGTAGATACGTTGAATACATCGCCAGTCTCTCGCCGGCGCCCCCTCCACCTGGCCCCAAGGCCAGCCCGGCGCCGGCGGCAGGACCATTGCACGACAGCTCGTGCACCAGCACCCGCAGCATCTCGGCATCGGCTAGAGTCGGGAATATGCCGGCCCCGCGCAGGCGGACTTCCGCTGGGGGCGAAGCGTATCCCTTCCACGGAAAGAGCGAGTTTATGCCCTCATAGTCGAAGCGCAACTTTGAGGTGTCTATGCCCATCACCTCCAAGCGTCCTTTTACTATCTGGGCGGCTAGCTGCGCTCGTTCGAGGGCACCAGTTCCGGCGTAGGTGATCTCGCCGACTCCGAGGAAGCCTCCACGCACGTTGAGATAAACCAGCGTAGTGTCGGGCTTCGGATGACCAGTAGTGCCAGTGACTCGGACCTGGTCCGGGCCTATCTCCCTTAGCTCGGTAGTGGTGAAGTCTATTATCCCATCGGTGTGCTTGTAGTCAGTCGGATCGTTGATCTCATAGAGTATTTGCTCCAGACAGGTCAGCCGGTTGACCACGCCACCGGTCCCTGGCAGCTTCGTGATGATCGCATCACCGTTTCGCTCGACCACCGCGATGGGGAATCCGACCTTGTCCAGGTCCGGCGCCTCCTTGTAGGGTGGGTCTGGAAAGTAACCGCCAGTCACCTGCGCGCCACACTCCATAATATGGCCGATGCCCAGCCCCTTCGCCATCAGGTTCCAATCATCGCTCGGCCAGCCGAGCTCATAGATCAAAGGCGCCAGAAATTGGGTCGAGTCGCCGATCCTGCCGCAGATGACGATGTCAGCTCCCCGCCGCAACGCCTCGACAACCGGCTGGGCGCTGATGTAAGCATTGGCCGACAGCAATTTGTCTCCAAACGAGGAGGCTGTTTGGCCGGTCTCCGCCACCGGCAGATTACGCTCTTTGATCAGATCGAGCACGTCATCGCCCAAGACAGCCATGACTTTGAGGTGCGGGACGCCTAATTTGCGGCAAAGCTCTTTGGTCCACTGGGCCACACCGTAGGGATCAGTGAGACCCATATTGGTGATAATCTTCGTCTTTGTCTTCGCACAAGCCGGAATGATTTTGGGCATACGACGTTCGTTTTGTTGGTAAAAGGCAGTCCCCCCAATCAGTTGGCCCAGCTTGAACCAGCCGAGCCCCTCCGACATATTATCGAAGACCAGATAGTCCACCGCGCCGCTTTCAGCCAACTCTACGGCTGCCTCGACATTATCCCAACCGTGGGCGGAGCCACAGCCGAGTCGCACGATGCCAGGTCGCTTGGCCAGAAGCGTCTTGGGATCTTGCGCGGGGCCGGTGCGTTGAGCCGAAATTGCTTTTCTGGCCACGGCCACCCGGTCGGAAGCAGATTGGGGTAGGTCCGGCGGCGCCTCGATCTCCATGTTGAGCAAGACTGCACTCCAAATCTTGCCCAGGTTATCGAGGACTGGTGTTCCACCCGGACCATCCATCAAGACATTGTCTATGACGAAATTTAGAGCGCCAAAGTTGGGCATCTCGTACCGCGTGATGGGGCCAGCAGTCACCTCTTTGACGTATTCCGCCACTACCTTCTCGCTGACACGATCCTTTATCCACTGGTAATGCTTGGGGTCATAGACGGCAATTCCGGCGTTTGCGCCCTGCTTTTTATTGCCGGAGCGACCGTGACAGATATCCCTAAGCTTTATCTTCTTATCCACGATGATGCTTCCTCCGTACGTACTCAAATATTTGCTGCCACTGTCAGTCCAAGAGATCTGGCGATGGACACGGACCGATCACACCTCAACGACCTGACAGCGCACTGACTCCTGTGGGATAAACGTCCAATAAGTCGCGCTTCCTCCACCGGCGCCTCCTCCACCTAGTTGTAAGGCAAAGCCGCTGCCGGCGCTAGGGCCATTGCAACCCAGCTCGTGCATTAAGATCACTAACATCTCGGCGTCAGTCAGCGTTGGGAATACGCCGGCTGCACGCAGGCGAACCTCGGCTGGTACCGGGTACCCATTCCAGGTAAAGAGCGAGTTTATGCCCTCGTAGTCGAAGCGCAACTTTAAGGCCTTAATTCCCATCACTTTCAGGCGTCCTTCCACAATCTTGGCGGCTAGCTGCGCTCGCTCCAAAGCCCCTTCTCCAGCGTATGAGACCTCACCTACTCCCGTGTAACGATCTTCGCGGACGTTTAGGTAGGTCAGGATGGTCGACGGCTTGGGATGGCCGGTAGTGCCAGTAACACGGACCTGGTCGGGGCCTACCTCAGTTAGCTCGGTAGTGGTAAAATCTACCGTCGCGTCGGTGTGTTTGTAATCCTCTGGATCACTGATTTCATATAGCATTTGCTCCAGACAAGTCAGCCGGGTCACTACGCCGCCCGATCCCGGCAGCTTGGTGATGATGGCGTCGCCATTTGGTTCAACGACTGCGATAGGGAACCCAACCCGGTCCAAGTCCGGCGCTACTTTGTAAGGTGGGTCTGGAAAGTAGCCGCCGGTCACCTGGGCGCCGCACTCCATCAGGTGGCCAAGACCCAGCCCCTTAGCCAGCAAGTTCCAGTCATCGCTAGGCCAGCCGAACTCGTAGATCAATGGGGCCAGAAATTGGGTAGAGTCCCCGATCCGGCCGCACACGACAATGTCGGCTCCTTGGCGCAACGCCTCGACGACCGGCTGGGCGCTGATGTAGGTGTTCGCCGCGAACAACCTGTCTCCGAAAGCTGAGACGCAGTGGTTGGTCCTCGCTACTGGCGGGTCAAGCTCCTTAACTAGGTCGAGCACGTCGTCGCCCAAGACCGCCATAACCCGCAGGTGCGGCACACCTAATTTACGGCAAAGCTCCTTAGTCCATTGGGCCACACCATAGGGATCGGTAAGACCCATATTGGTGATGATCTTTGTCTTATTCCTGGCGCAAGCCGGTATGATCTTAGGCATGCGGCGTTCGTTTTGTTGCCAATAGCCGGTCCCGCTGCTTGCCTTGCGCATCTTGAATCCACCGATGCTCTCGGACATATTGTCAAAGACCAGGTAGTCCGCCGCGCCGCTTTCCGCGATGTCCACGGCGGCTTCAACATTGTCCCAGCCGTGGGCAGAGCCACAACCGAGGCGGACTACGCCCTTTCTTTTCGCCAGCAGCTCC
>JBCLEL010000202.1:0-4542 GCA_038913435.1 Chloroflexota bacterium | reverse complement strand
GCATCCTTGTGTCAAAGGACTCGCAATCAGCTACCCCGACTTTGCGGGTTCGCCATAACTCTCAACTGGCTGCAAGTCTGTTCTTATCGCCAGTTCACCCAACATAAAGTACGTCGCAAGGGCGATTGATCGTGCATCATCTCTGTGCACGGGTTCGTGCGCCTCGGCTTGGAGACCTGTGAGGGCGCGGATCGACGTTGCCAAGCGTTCTACTTCCTCACGCAGAAACTTCCCCCTAGTGGTTCACCACTATGATTATGATGGATAAAGATGCTTGAGTTTGATCCGTGCATCGGCCACGCTAAAGCGCCAGTTGACGATCTCTACAAGCAGGAAGGTTGGTTCGACGTCTATCCCCAAGGCATCGTCGCCCGCTTCTTCCAACGTCACCCAATGAAACCAGTCTTTAAGCCTTAACATTCTCGCCCATTCGTTCGTGACAGCTATATCGCCCTGATGGTTGTCAGCGAATCGGGCCAATTCCCTATACAGATGCTCGCCTAGTAGTGGGTAGAGCGTTCCACGGTAGGGGAGAAGTATCGCCGGGTCGACCGGCTCCTTCCAGCCGGCTCGCGGCATCTTCGACCAGGGTGCGGAGGCGGTCGACCTCGGCTCGAAGCGCAACCACTTCATCGAACCGCTCCACATTCGCGCGTCCACACCACTGGCGTATGAGATCGAACACCGGCTGTTGGTTGCGGAGCCGGCCGGCGCACTCCTCAGGAAAGTTGTATCTGCTCCAGTTCTTCCCGAGCTCGACCGTTTGACCGTGGACTGCTGCCTGTCGTAGTGCGACTCATCCTTTGTGACCTGTTCGAGCACTTCCTCAGCGAAAACCTCAGCTACTCGCCCGCGCTAAGCGATACGCCGCCACCCATGGACCGACATATTGCCCCCGTCGGTCGATGAAGGCGAGTGGTTCGTTGAGAAGCTGCTCCATCTCGAGTCCAAGATTCGCGGCGACAGACGTGGGGTCTGCTACTCGAACGGTAGCGCCCTCGGAGTGCGAGAATCCTATGAGGATGCCATCGGGTTCGGGATACGCGCCGACGACCTCCTAGGCAGCCCGATACTCAAGGCTATCGAGCGCGTCGATTGAAGCCTCCCAGGCTAGGTTGAACAGCCTCTCATCTCGGAGCCAGGGTCCGCCTCCGACCAGGGAACTCGCAAGCGAACTTCGGGTACCCACGTGTCGAGCCCTGGATACTCGCCTTCGATGAACCGCACCCGAACTTTGTTCGAGCGAGGTGGGCCAAACTGTAAGAATTCGACCGGAAGAATCGGTCATCCGTCGGTGTGCGCCTTCTCGCGATATGCCCGGAATTCGCCCGTCTTCATGCCCACCCTCGTCTTCTGGCAATTCGTTGGTCAAGAGCGTTGGAGGCTTCGCGGAATGATCTGAGTTCACCCTGCCGGCGTACTGTCTCTTTCGATGCCGGCTGACCGTGATTCGCTGGCAATGCCCGGATCTATCGTCACGCAGGCCTTCACAATTCGGATGCCAGGGATGATATTATCCCACCAATTTTCCCCAGGTATGTCGATCAGATCGTAACGGCGCGCATCCGGACGCGACGCCGTCTCACAGATAGCGCTCCACCAAGCCCGCCGCTGCCTTCCGCTCGCCGGCGGCCAGTAGGGTGTCGGCTCTGGCCAGGTCCACCAGCAGGGTCTGCTGGTGCGAGGCGTCCTTCTCGACGTCCCGACTTATTGCCTCCAGGTTCATCCGGCCGCACTGGTCGCCCTCGCCGGCGAACTCGTCGTTGAACGTTTTCGCCAATTGTTCGGCTAGCTCGATGCATTCTTGGACTTGCTTGTCAGCGTCAGGAAACAAGACCGAACGGCCGTTAAAGTATCGCCGACTGATTGAGGCAATTGCCTGGCGGAACCAACAAAGTTCGGTCAGGAGTTGCGCCAGCCAAGCTTGCCATAGACGCAACTGCTCTGTCTGCTTCAGTTCTGAGTCCCGGCTATCGAGGTTGTCGAACAGGCGCTCCCGCCGGCGCAGCTCGTCGTCCGCTCCGTCGGGACAGGTCCGGTAGGGACAGCCCTCGACCCAGATCCGAAGCCGGCCGGCCGGCACGCCGGCAACAGTAGCGACGCCGGCCCCGCCCTGGGCGTCCAGCCAGCTGTTCCAGCTTACTGTGACGATGGCCTGTTCTACCTTTTTTTGCGGTTTGCCCTTGACTCTGCGTCCACGCCACCGACAGTAGTCGTCCAAATGGAGGTAGGGGCGTCCATCGATGTTCCGCGTCCGGCCGGGGAACTTCACCAGGCGTCTGGCTGCCTGCCGGCGGAGTTCCTTGACCTCGTCCCTGTCGGACTCCGCCCCGCCAACCCTTACGAGCCGCTCCAAGGCCAGCGGGTGCTCGTCAACGGAGTCGCCGGCCACGTAGCCCTCGGCCTGGAGCAACGCGCCCCACTCGGCCAACTCGACTACGTGTCGATCCATCCAGACTCCGTCCAGTAGCGGCAGGTCCTGCAGGAACGGAATCGGAACTGTTTCAAGGTTGACCGTGGCGCCGGCCTGGACCTCCCCTGAGTCCACGAGTTGCTGCAGAGCCGACACGATCCGGTGATAGTGTAGGTTGAATACTTCGTCGGTGACGTCCGCCAGGCCATAGCTGTAGTCCCGGCCGGCCTTGAATTTTTCAAACTGCGCCTGGTTCTGGAAGCACTGCCGAACCGCCTCTTGGTTGCTCTCGTCCACTGTTGGACCGAACTTCCCGTTGCGATAGCCGTACGACCGTTCCGGCAACTCGGTCGCGCCCTGCCCGATCAGGTGCTCCAGCAGCCAGCCTTCAAGCTCCCCGTCCTCTTCGAGCTGCTGCCAGGTGGTGACGTGGCGCCGGATGGCCGCTTCAACACAGGCGGCCGTGTTCCGGTCCAGCGGGTACGGCATCTCCAAGCTGAATTGCATCGCCAGTAGCCGACGGTCCCTGAGGGCCTCCTGTTCTCGAAGCATTCCAGACAGCTGCTCGGCCAGCACCGCCAGCTTCAGGTCCCACACCGGCTGATTCAGCGCGGCCTTCTGGTTGACGTGCGAGTGTAGGTAGTAGAGGAAAAGTATGTCCAGAACGGCCTGACGCACCGCTTGCTCCACCACATCCCGGGGCCGGCCCTTCATCGCCTCCCGGATAGCACGTTCCACCTGGTCGCGTAGCTGCAGCAATCGGAGGCCGGTCTCAGGCCGGTCCAAGAAGGACCGGGCGTACTCGAGCAGGCTCGGGTGTTGGTGAATCTCCTGCAACCATAGCAGGACCGCCTGCCTGGCGTTCAGCGAGCACTCCAGCCGGTCCATGCGACGCTTCCTGTAACTCATGTCAACTCCTCCTGGTCTGTATCGGTCGGATCAGGGTCGAAAGATGGGACGGAGTCCTCCTCCCGCTGGGCCTGGATGGCCCGCTCCAGGGCTTCGATACGCTCTTCCATCTCGCCGCTTTCCAGCAGCTTTCCGGCGACCTGCGCGGCATACAGCAAAGTGCGGGCGCGGGCGATAGAGTTCTCCAGTCCCAGGGTGTCCATCACAGCTATTTCGGCCACACGGCGGATATGCTCCACCGTGTCGAGACCCTCGAAGTCGTAGGCGCCGGCCAGCGTGACCTCGCGCCTGCGCCGCAGGCCACCTAGGTGCCGCGCCTCCGCCGCCTCTTGAGCGTGCTCCGGAGAGTGCCAGAAGCAGTATTTGTTGCCGCCGACCGCCGGCGCCCCACACGGCTCGCCGTTTTCTTTGCGCGAGCTGCAAGCTCTCTTCACCGATCAGCCCTTACCATTCGTTACCATTTGGTAATAGGGTGGACTGGTAAGATCGACACGGGCTTGCCATGAACTGCCTCCGTTAGCTATTGGCCTATACGAGACAGACCCCTTGCTGGGGTCAGACTCGCCGCTCCTATCGCGGAGATCTATTCGCTGTCTTCTTCGCCTTCTTCCAACGCCCGTCGGGCCTCCTGCAACTCTTCCTCGAGATAGTCGCGCTCGAACTTGCCGAGCCAGCCGCCCTCGCTGCCTTCGAAGGCCGCCAGGCAATAGGCATCGATGCGCGGGTTGTTCAGGCTGCGCAGCTTGCCGGCGCAGTCGTCCATCAGGGCCAGGACTTCCTCCAGAACCTCAATCCGCTGCTGCGGGGTCATCTCCACCGTCCTGACCTCCCATCGGTTCGTAGACCTGGCCGCAGACCCCGCAGGTGACTTGCTCACCATCGTCATCCCAGACCAGCCAGTCCACCCGCCGCTCCCCGCAGCGCGGGCAGCCAAAGTCCTCTTCCACCAAGTCCTGGCAATTTATCATTGCTGCGCCTCCGCCGTCTCGACCTGAGCGTCGAGACCAGCAGCTTCCTGGCCTCTGGTCTTCCTGGGCCGGCCCGGCTTGCGGACCCCGGCCAACGGCTTCTCCGCGATTACGCCCTCGTCGGTCTGAGCAGGTTGGGCCTCGGCCAGGCTCCAGAAGCGCCAGCCGTTGCAGGCTATGCCGCCCATAACGGCCGAGCCGGCCGATGAAGGCGATTTGAACTCCCGGCCGTCCTCCAGCCGATAGCGGATG
>JBCLEL010000201.1:0-4565 GCA_038913435.1 Chloroflexota bacterium | reverse complement strand
CTCGCCAGAGGTGCTGAACCCCCGATGGCGGACCCTGCCTTATCCATCGCATTCCAATTGCTGGCAGTGGCTCTGCTGGTGCTGGCAAACGGATTCTTCGTCGCCGCTGAGTTTTCGTTGGTGACGGTCCGGCGCACCAGAGCTGATCAGCTTTGCGAACAAGGCCATCCTCTAGGCCCTACTCTCCGACGGGCCGTCCACAACCTCGACCCCTTCATCGCCGCTACCCAGCTCGGCATCACAATGTCAAGTCTGGCGCTTGGCTGGATCGGTAAACCGGCCCTTGTGCCATTGGTCGAACCCGTCCTGAAGCTGATAGTCCCTAGCAACTTGGTCGAAGTCGGCGTCCACAGCGTGGCTATCGCCATCGCCTTCCTGCTCATAACCAGCATGCATATCGTCCTCGGTGAACTCGCGCCGAAGAGCCTCGCCCTGCAGCATCCAGAAAGCACCGCGCTTTTCGTGGTCAGGCCAACTGAGGCATTTTTGACCTTGTTCCGCCCAGTCATCTGGTTGTTGAATAGCGCTGGCAACCTCACCCTGCGTCTGCTCGGCGTGCGCCAAGTGCCAGGGTACCACCTGGTCCACTCGGTTGAGGAGCTGAAATTGATGGTGACGGCAAGCCGGCATGCCGGCTTGCTTGAGGAGTCTGAGGAGGAGCTAATCGAACGTCTGCTTGATTTCGCGGATACCCGCGCTCACCAGATTATGGTCCCGCGGACCGAGATGGCCTGTGTCCCGATAGATATGTCATTCGCCGAGCTAGTAGAACTGGTCAGCGCCAAAGGATTCGACCGGTATCCGGTCTATCAGGACCGTATTGACAATATCGTCGGCGTTCTGCATACCCGCGACGTGCTGCGGCTGATGCGCGCGACGCGCCGGCAGTCTCGAAACCCGACCGTCACCGAAATTATGCGCGAGCCGCTGGTGGTGCCGGAGTCGCTCCCCATTGACGACCTACTGGCAAACATGAAGGGGCACTCAACCCACCTGGCAATTCTGGTGGACGAATACGGCGGAACAGCCGGCCTGGTGACACTCGACGACATAGCGCGATATATCGTCGGCGAGGTGCGCGACGAGTTCGATCTCCAGCGGCCGGATATTCAACCTTGCGCGGACGGGAGCTATCTGGTTGATGGTCTCGTTGCGATTGCGGATGTGAACGAGCAGTTGGGCATGACTCTCGACGAGGAAGAGTTTGACACGATAGGCGGGCTGGCGCTCGGCAAGCTCGGCCGGCGACCCAAGATCGGCGATGAAGTCCAGGTTGACGGCCACGCTCTGCGAGTCGCCGAGCTTGACGGCCTGCGAATCTCGCTGGTGCAGATCTCGCCTGCCGCCGAAGCTAAAGCAAGCGATTGATCGGCGAGATCGCCGCCATCGTAGCCGCTATATCCTGGGCCGCTACCATACTCTGCCTGCGGCCACTAATCGGCCGCGTCTCCACCCTGGTAGTCATGGCGCTGCGAAGCGTCTTTTGGGCCGGCAGCTTCTGGACGCTCTTCTTGCTGGTCAGTCCGATTGATAGCCTGCTGCACGCCTCAGCGCAATCTATGGTCTACCTGTTCATTTCGGTGGCGCTCGGCGCAGCAATCGGCGACACAATCTATCTGGAAGGTCAGCGCCGCATCGGCGTGACACGCGCGTTACCAATCGCCAGCGCCTATCCCGTCCTGACCGCGTTGCTGGCATTTGCTTTGGTCGGCGAAAAACTCATACCGGTGAACTATCTGGGTATCCTGACGGTAGTGATTGGCTCGTACCTGGTAGCCATTCCCAGTGCAGCCCAACCTTCGGTTGAAGGTAAAGCGATCAGGTCAATAAACCTGCTGGGCGTAGCTCTGGCGGTGGGCGCTGCGGTTTGCTGGGCCATATCAACGATCGCGACCTGGGAGGCGGTCCAGCAGGTCTCGGTGATGACCGCCAACGCCATCAGGTTGCCGCTTTTGTCGGCGATTCTTTGGGGCGCGGTTGGCCTAAACTCTAATCGGACCAACATTGGCCAGGAGTTGAGGAGACTGACGCGCGACGACCTGCTGTTGCTCGTCGTAGCCGGCGCTTCTGGCAGCATTTCGAGCGTGGCCTATCTCTACTCGCTATCCATCATCGGCGCCGGCAAGACGGCAACTATATCGAGCGCCGCGCCTATTTTCGCCGCTCCGGTCGCGGCCCTACTGTTCAAAGAGAAGTTGACGCCAAGAGTGCTACTCGGCACGCTGTTGTCGGTGGCCGGCGTCTGGCTGGTCATCCTGTAACCAGCTATCCCCCGTACGCCTGATCGTGATAGAAGCTGTAGGGGCGAACGGCTGTCCGCTGCCGAGCCACTACAGCGATGGGCACAAACATTGATCTATGAACCATAGCCGGTTCGCCTGGTGCCGATCACATAGAAATGGTTATTGTGTGGGGGCAAGGCATGCCTTGCCCCTACAACAGGCGACGTGGTCTGGCTCAATGATTACGCTCAACGCTGTAGGGAGAGGGATAGGGGGCTGCCGTCGGAGAAGCGGTAGGCGAAGCAATCATAGACTTCGGAAAGGGATAGCTAGCAGGCGTCGGAGAGGCGGTAGGCGAAACAATCGCGGACTGCGGAGCAGGGACTTTCGAGACCGGCCGCCTGCCGGGTTGCATTGGTTCTGAAGACGTACAGCATTGAGCATAATAATTGAGGCGCATTACTCAACCTTACTGCTTGTTGCGATATTATGCGGTATTAACAGTAGCGCGGGGCCTTGTGCCCCGCCCGTCCCTCTGCAGGGGACAAGCCCCTGCGCTACAAAGCTCAATGCTTTTGCACTCCGCTGTAGGTTCAGAACGGCACACACCGATGGGAGGTTGGGGCGCAAGTTTTCTGATAGTTTCCGGCCCTTTGTTGCACAGAGGAAGGCTTTCATAAGGCACCACCTTTAGCGCGCCCGCGGCCACCGGGAAGGCAATGGCGGCTGCTACTATCAATGCGACGAGTATCAGGAGCAACCTATGGTTACGAACAATAGCGCGAATGGTCGTCAGCAACTTTTCAGTTAACCTCAAGGTAGTCAACATCAATATTACAGCGTTGAGCATAATTATTGAGCCGTTGCTCTAATTGCCTCGCATAGACTCTAGTGGAACAAGGACATGCGATATACCTGGGAGCGCGGCCATCCTGGCCGCCCGGAGCGGGCGGGACGCCCGCGCTCCCGGCAAGTCAACTACCAATAGTATGAACAATTGTGCCTTTCTATAAGAAATCGCAATGTCTTATGGTTAAATGTTTCTGCTCTCCGCTGTATGATCAGAAGAAGAAGGATTCTTCCTACCCAAGACAGTCACAACCGCTGGAACTCCGGCAGGTCGCCGACCAGCGGCAAGGCATAAGAGCGGAACGAGTCTGACACACCACTAAGGTCATCATATAGATATTCCGCCGGCATCCGGCGCTCGCGGTTGGCCACTCGTTCCAGTGGAACCAAGCCAGTCATGATTGAATAGGTTGGGCCGGCCTGGCGAATAAAGTTGACCATCACGCCGCTGCGCCCCGCGCGCAGGGCCTCCACCGCCTGGCGACCGGCCAGCTCGGCCTCTGCCAGATCAACCTCGGAAACGTAGGCCATCGAACTGCGTTGAATGGTGCCGGGGCGTTCCCACCGCGCCCGGATAGCCAGCTTTTCGCTGACCACTCGACTCAAGATGTCGGCCGGCCGCAGGTCACGACGATGGCCAAAAGAGTCCTTGACCTCTAGCTGGTTTCCCAATCCAACATACTCGCCGGACGGGTAGCGGATGGTCTCGCTGATCACTACCGTGGCATATCCTAGCCGCCGGTAGCTATCATCAACCAGCGCCAAAAAGCGTTCCATTGAGAATGGGAGTTCAGCCGGCCAGATGATTTGCGGCGCATCGCGCTCGTCGTGTTTAGCCAGGCCGGCGGCGGCCGCCACCCAGCCGGTGTTGCGGCCCATCACCTCTACGATCTTGACCTGGTCAACCGTCCTCATGGCGGCGGTGTCAAAGCCAATCTCCTGAGTCCCGCAGGCGACAAAGCGGGCGATGCTGCCGTAGCCAGGGCAATGATCGGTCTCCGGCAGGTCGTTATCTATCGTCTTAGGCACAACCACTACTTGCAGATCGTAGCTGGCTTGCCGAGCGGCCTCCGCCAACCGCATGGCTGAGTCAGCCGAATCATTGCCGCCGATATAGACAACCCAACGAGCATGTTGCGCCTTTAGCTGCTGAAGCAGGCGGTCGAGGTCAACACCGGCGAGCTTCAACCGACATGACCCAAGCGCCGCTGATGGCGTCCTCCTCAGCCGGCTCAGGTCCGCTTCCGATAGTTGGCCCAGGTTGACAAAACGGCCTTCCAGGGCCCCTTCGACGCCGTGCGCCATGCCGATCACCCGGTCCGGCCCCAGCCAATCGGTTGAAGCCGAAATCACGCCGACCAGGCTGGCATTTATCACCGTCGTCGGCCCACCCGACTGCCCTACGACCAACTTCTCTTGCACAACGACCCTCGTACAACCAGCGTGCCATCAGCCGCCAAGCTAAGGTAACATTGACCCCAGCCGGCGTCAAAA
>JBCLEL010000200.1:0-4632 GCA_038913435.1 Chloroflexota bacterium | reverse complement strand
CGCCTCAGCAAACACCTTTTGCTGACACTGGCGATTATCCCCCTCTTGGCGGTAGTTGGTTGTAGTGAGTTGACGCCCGGCGGGCGGGGGCCGACGCCGAAGCCAAAATCGGTGGGCTTGATCCCTAGGGCCACACCCGATTTCCGACTCTCGCCGCCGGCGCCGGCGGATACCGTCCAGGCAACCAAGACGCCTTTGCCCATCCCGCGACCCACCCTGCGTCCGGCAAGCCCGCCGGCCCGGTCGCCTAGTGCGTTCGCGCCTACTGTCAAGCCAAATAGATCTCCGACGCCAGTTGGTACGGTAATGGCGCCGGCTATCGTCTATCCCAGCAGTGCCACGCCGGCCGCCCAACTACCGGGCCTGAGCGCCGGCCCGTCGCCAGAATCCTTGCAAGCTACATTGACCGCAGCACCGGTTGCCACCCGTATTCACGGCCCAAGCTCGGTGCCACCTTCGCCTCGCTATGAACCGATACCGTTGACGACTGACCCGGAGCTGGAAAAGCAGATCAGAGAGTACCTCGGAGAAGACCTCGATAGCTACGGAGTGGTGGTAAAACGATTGGACGATGGCCATGGCGTCGCCATCAACCAAGACAAGCGGTTCTATGCGGCGAGCCTCTTCAAACTGTGGGTGATGTATGAGGTCTTCAAGCAGCGCGAGTTAGGTCTGCTGAACCTCGACCAGCAGATCACCTTTACGCCTCCATACCTGGAATACCAGCTTGAAGGGCTATTGTGGCCTCTTTGGTCGGAGGTGCGAATCAGCGAGCTATTGGAGGCGATGATAACGATTAGCGATAACGTCGCTGCCATCATGTTGCAGGACAAGGTCGGCGGCTGGAACATCATCCAGGACATGCAGGCAATCGGACTGAAAGACAGCGATCTATCTACCGAGGACTTGCCCACCTCCGCTCAAGACATGGCCTTATGGCTGGAGATGATTGCGCGCGGCAAAGCAGTGAATGAGCGGGCCAGTCAGAATATGGTTGACTTGCTGACCCGCCAGAAGATCAACGACCGCCTGCCGGCGCTGCTACCCGACGAGGTCAAGATTGCCCACAAGACTGGCAACTGGGAGAATGCTACCCACGACGTAGGCATAGTCTACGCGCCGAATGGCCCCTATATCCTGGTTGTGCTGTCCAACAAAGCCTGGGAGTCAGAGCCTATCGCCGAGCTGTCCCGGCTGGTTTACGATTATTTCGAGGGGAAAGGCTAGACCGACTAATACCAATTGTTGGTACAAAGTACATAAATTTCAGTGGTATGTGAACCTCACCCCGCCCTTCGGCTGAAGGGCTGCCCCTCTCCGAGTCGGAGAGGGGCTACGGGGAGAGGTTAACCATGCACCGGGTTCGTTATATTTAAATAGGCAATTGGTATAAGAATGCTCCGCCCCTATGCGTCGCCGGCTATCCGGATCAAGTCCTGGATGTTGCGCAAATCCGGCCCTTCTTTGTCATATCCGGGCGTCTCCAATAGAAGTGGTAGGCCGCGAATTGCTGGATTTGCCAGGATATTCTTGAAGCCGGCTTCGCCGATCTCGCCCTGGCCGATGTTTTCGTGGCGGTCTTTGTTTGAACCAATAGCGCCTTTGGAATCATTAGCGTGGATGACCAGTAGCCGGTCTAGTCCGACTTCGGCGTCAAACTCCATCATCGCCGCTCGCAAACCGTCCTCGGTTCGGACTTCATAGCCAGAGACCAGCGCGTGACAGGTGTCGAAGCAGACCGCCAGCCGTTCGTCGTGGCCGGCGGCCTTTATCAGCCGGCCGATTTCGCTGAACTGCTTGCCGATCCGGCGGCCAGCGCCGGCGTCGTTTTCCAGCAGCAGCCTGGCCGGCCCTTCGTACTTGCTCAGAACTTCATTCAGGCCGGCCTCCGCTAGCTCAAAAGCGTCCTCTCCACCGCTGCCGACGTGGATGATAACGCCGACCGCGCCAAGTTTTTCGGCCCAGGTGAGCTGGCTGACGAGGGCGCGGCGCGAGATGGCGCGGACATCAGCGCGTTCCGAAGCCAGGTTCACCAGATAGGGGCCGTGGACTAAGACCGGGTTGAGGTCATGCTGACCTACCGCTTGCTTGAACTCTTCCACTTCTTCGTCGGTGAATTTCGCCTGCGCCCAACGTTGTGGCGCTCCGACAAATATCTGAATGCACTCCGCCTGGATCTCTTGCGCTCGCTTGACGCCGTTTATCAGTCCGCCGGCCACCGTGACATGCGCGCCGACCTTCCCTCGCCCAGCATTGCCTTTCGTTGACGCCACGTTCATCTCCACCCCTATTTACGATCTGGGATTGGACGGATTATATCGCGACTGACAGTAGCTTGGCCGGACTCTGGCAGCGCCGGCTATAATTGACCGCAATCGGCAAAGCCGAGCGTAGGGGCGGTTCGCGAACCGCCCCTACAATGCTTTCAGCAATCATATATACAAGTGCTATTTGACAATGCGATAAATAACGAGCGGCGGTCCGCATCGCTCTGGAGGTAGATCATCCTTGCTTAGAACGCATACCTGCGGCGAACTACGCGCCGCACAGGCCGGTCAGACCGTGACCTTGTCCGGCTGGGTCCACCGCCGGCGGTCACACGGCGGCCTCATATTCATTGACCTACGCGACCGCTGGGGACTCACCCAGATCGTCTGCAACCCTGCAATCTCGGCTGAGGCGCATCAGGTTGCCGAGCAGATACGCATGGAGTACGTCATGCAGGTCACCGGCCAGGTCGAGGAACGGCCAGCCGGCACCAAGAACGAGACTATCCCGACCGGCGAGATTGAGGTGCTGGCCCGGGAATTGAAAGTCCTGAATCCGGCCAAGACACCGCCCTTCGACATTGACGGTGCCGGCGAGATAGATGAATACGTCAGATTGAAATACCGCTATCTCGACCTCCGGCGCGAGCGGCCGCTGGGCAACCTGACACTACGGCACGAGTTGGTCCGCCGGATCCGCGAGTGGATGTGGAAGCAGGATTTCATCGAGGTCGAGACGCCGATCCTGGTCAAGGAGACGCCCGGCGGCGCCCGCGAGTTCCTAGTGCCAAGCCGCATGCATGCCGGCCATTTCTACGCCCTGCCGCAGTCGCCGCAGCAGTACAAGCAGATGTTGATGGTCGCCGGCCTAGACCGCTACTTCCAGATCGCCCATTGCTTCCGCGACGAGGACCTGCGCGCCGACCGCGTGCAGGAGTTTACCCAGCTTGACGTGGAGATGTCATTCGTCGAGCAGGACGACATTTTGGGCTTGATCGAGACGTTGATGATCGAGGTATGTCCGTCCCTTGCCGGCAAGCGTCTGATGAATAACCCCTTCCCTCGATTGACCTTCGAGGAGGCGATGAACCGCTACGGCAGCGACAAGCCGGACATCCGCTTCGGCTTGGAGCTATGCGATGTGACCAATGCCATCAGGCGAGGCGTCTTCCGGGTGTTTGATGGCGTGTTGGACAGCGGCGGCGCGGTCAAGGCGCTGCGAGTGCCCGGCGCCGCCGGCCTAACCCGCCGCGAGCTTGACGAGTTCACCGCGATTGCACGCAAGGCCGGCGCCGGCGGGCTGATTACCTGCGCCTTCGCCGCCGATGGCGTGAAATCGCCATTGACCCGATTCTTCTCGGAAGAAGACCTGGGCCGGCTGGCGGCGGCGGCCGGTTGCCTGACCGGCGACTTGCTGCTGCTGGTTGCCGATAAGAAGTACACCGCATGCGAGGCGCTAGGCGCGGTCCGATTGGAGATCGGCCGCCGGCAAAACCTGGCTGACCCAAACCTGCTGGCCTTTCTCTGGGTCACTCAGATGCCGGCTTTTGAATGGAACGAGGAGAAAAAGCAAATCCAGGCCAAGCACCATCAGTTCACGTCTGTATTGCCGGAGGACATCCATCTGCTTGACACGGACCCGCTGGCCGCGCGCGCCAACCAGTACGACATCGTGTTGAACGGCTACGAGCTAGGCGGTGGCAGCATCCGTATCCATCAGCGCGAGCTGCAATCGAAGGTCTTTCGCATAATCGGAATGACCGACGAGCAGGCAAACTACCTGTTCGGCCACATGCTGGAGGCGTTCGAGTACGGCACGCCGCCGCACGGTGGCATCGCCGTCGGAATAGATCGTCTGGCGATGATCCTGGCCGGCGAGAGCAACCTCCGGGAGATGACCGCCTTTCCGAAGTCGCAAAACGGCATCGAACCGATGACCGGCGCGCCGGACGTGGTGCCGGAGTCCGAGCTTGCGCCGCTGTATATCAAGGTGACACAGGTTGAGCCGGACTAGGCGCTGTCGGTCTTTTCTTTTGTTCGCCGGTTGACACGTTATTGGAGTAGCGCGAGGGCTTGTCCCTCGCAGGTGGGGTGGCGGGGCACAAGGCCCCGCGCTACAGACTTTACGCTCTTTACCGGGGGTTAATAAGATGAGCCTACTTTCCGAAATCCAAAATGCTGCGATTGATTCCCAATCTGACCTAACCGACTTGCTGCGAAAGTGCAGGGTGTTGGCGTCGCGTCTGCATCACGAAGGGCTGAAGAATTGGGTTGACCAAGAGTTGAACGGCTACCGAACAAAGGAGGAGCTGCCGGATTATCGCATTCTGCATGTTCATTCCCTTGGGCATTTCGCGGGCTACGC
>JBCLEL010000199.1:0-4638 GCA_038913435.1 Chloroflexota bacterium | reverse complement strand
TTCGTCGAAAAGGGACACCGATGGTCTGGCTGGCCGGCGATCCAGTCAACCTGAAGCCGCGCCTAGATATGGGTTGCGCCGGCGTGGTGACAAACACCGTTGTGCTGCGCCAGCTATGCGAGAAGTACGGAACGGTGGAGAAACTTGCCCGCGCCTATTGCGACATAACCGATCTGCCGATCTATATGGAGGTCGAGGGCGCAACGACTGAGGAGTTGCTGGAAGCAGCCGACGCCTTCCTGAAGATCGGGCCGCAGATCGCAATTAAGATTCCGATGACCGGCCACGGCCTGCGCGCGATCCGGACGCTTTCGCGGCAGGGAGTCCAGATCATGACCACTACCTGCTTCTCCGCCAACCAGGCGGCGGCAGCGGCGCAAGCTGGCACCACCCACGTGCTCATCTTTTGCGAGCCGATGCTCGGCCAGGGGGCAGACCCGTTCCAACTGATTCGCGACGTGAAGGCGCTGTTCGCCGGCTGGGAAGACGCGCCCTACGTCACGGCGGCGCTGGTCCGCACGCGGTCAACGGCCGAGAGCGCGCTGCGGGCCGGCGCCGATGGCGTCATCATCTTCGACACGGTATTTGACCAGATGTTGGAGCACCCCAGCACTACCGAGTGGAACAACACCTTCCGCAAGCACTGGGAAGATATGCTCCACGATGGCCAGATCGAGTTCCTGCGCGTCCACGCCAGGGTGTAATATCTGTAACCGCTGGGGTATTGGGGGTCTAACCGGCTGGCATTAAGGATATGGGGTGACTTCAAGACTACCGCGTATTACTGCCGCCGATCTTGTGAGAGCCTTGCATCGAGACGGTTGGCAGGAGGCAAGACGTAGCGGAAGCCATATCGCATTTAAGCATCCGAACAAACCTGGGCGAGTAACAGTTCCCTGGCATTCCGACGTTACAATCAGCTTTAGATCAAGCCGGAATGACAGTAGATCAGTTGCGAGAGCTACTCTGAGATAGAGAAAGGAAATTATGCGCGAATATCGCTATACAATCATCCTTCAGCCAGACCCTGAGGAAGGGGGCTACACAGTGACGGTGCCTGCTCTGCCCGGGGTAGTGACTCAGGGCGAGAGCGTCGAAGAGGCCATCGCTATGGCAAAGGATGCCATTCATCTACACATCGAATCGCTGATCGCCGATGGCGAACCAGTGCCGGAGGAGCGTGAACATCCCCAGGCGATCACCATCAGCGTCGCTGCCTAACAATACGTCCCGCCAGCGTGCACGTCGCCCAGATGCGGGTCATTGATGCGCTCTACCAGTCGTTGCGGAGTGGTGCGGTGGTTGGGCTTTCGGAACACGAAATAAGAGGTTAGACGCGCGTGACAACGATCAATCTAAAACGGAATTGGCGGCTCGGTAACAAAATCGGCGAGGGCGGCTTCGGCCAGGTCTTCGAGGCCCAGGCTGATGATGGGGCATGGGCCGCAGTGAAGCTGATTCCCAAAGCGCCAGGGGCGAGCCGAGAGTTACTTTTTGAGGAGCTTTCTGGCTTGCCAAACATAGTGCCGGTCTTCGACTCTGGTGAGTGGGAAGACTACTACGTCCTTGTGATGCCGCGTGCCGAGAAGTCGCTCCGTCAGCACCTAAGAGAATCGGGAGGGAAGCTCGCGCTGGACGAGGCGGTGGCCGTGTTGATCGATGTAGCGGAGGCCCTCGCGTCTCTCAAAGCGGAGGTAGTTCATCGCGACCTCAAGCCGGAAAATGTCCTACTTTACGACAGTCACTGGTGCCTTTCGGATTTCGGGATCGCCCGCTACGCCGAGGCGACAACAGCGCCCGACACTCGCAAATATGAAAAGACGCCGGAATACGCCGCGCCCGAACGGTGGCGAGCGGAGCGGGCGACGAGCGCGACGGACGTTTACGCCTTCGGCGTCATGGCTTTCGAGCTTCTCCAGGGCAATCTTCCCTTCCCTGGGCCGAAGGATTTTAACTTTCGCCAGCAGCATCTCACTCAACCTCCGCCGGCGATGAGTGGATGCCCGCCATCTATGGCTAGCCTGGTGAACGAGTGCCTCTACAAGGGGCCAGCAGCCCGGCCAACGCCGGCGAACATTCTGGCCCGCTTGCGGACAAGCCGAAGGACCCCCTCTCCGGCTGCTGCCCGGCTCCAGGCGGTGAACAAGGCCGTAGTTGAGAAGCAAGGAGAGGAGGCCGCGAGAGTTTCCGCTCAGCAGTCAAAGGAGGAGATTAGGCGGGAGCTCTTTCGGGCCGCCGAGCAGTCATTCAAGCGGATTCTTGAAACGTTACGGGAACGTGTTCTTGAGGAGGCCCCCGCTACGAAAGTCTCCGGGGAGCGTAGCTTGATTTTCCGCCTGGGAGACGGCACTCTCATTATCGAACCTGTTCAAATGGCACCGGCGGATTGCCTTGCTGCGAGCGGTTACGATCCGCCATTTGACGTCATTGCCCATACCCGGATCACCGCTCGCAAGCCACAGGACCAGGACCAGCACGCCTATGAGGGTCGCGCGCACTCTCTGTGGTTTTGCGACGCACACGATGAGGGCGTCTACCGGTGGTTCGAACTCGCGTTTATGGGTTCTTTCATACCAGAGCGATTCGGCCTTGATCCGTTCGCTTTATCGCCCGATGATGAAGACGCCGCCCTAGCCCTGTCCCCAGGGACGAATCTTCTCCAAGTGGCGTGGCAACCTGTTCCAGTTGATCAAGGAGACGAAGAAGAATTCATAGAACGCTGGCTCGCCTGGTTCGCCGCGGCTGCGGACGGAACGCTTCTTCATCCACCTCATATGCCAGAGGACTCTGGCGGTCGGTTCCGGCGACCAAGTTAATTCCGATGTGAAGAGGATCATAACGCCGGACGATCGGCTCGGTACTACGGTCGCAACAGAATCTTGCCGAACTGCTCGCGGTTCTCCAGCCGGCGCTGGGCCTCGGCTGGTGAGAGGCGGTTACCCCATCTGTCCGATGACCTCGTCAGGCAGCGCAACCGTGATCCCAAAGTGAGACTTGATAAGCTCCTTCTGGCTGAGGAGATGCTTGCGGTCATAGGTCGCCAGGTATTGCGCCTGAGCCTGAAGCGCAGCCGCAACAATTGGGGCATCCTTGGGGGTGATCGAGCGGGCGACCTTTAAGACCAGCGATTCAGGGGGATCAATAACTGCTGCAGCGAGGGCGTTGCGAAAAGTCTCGAACACAGGCAAGGCCGCAGGCAGCTTATTCGACAGGGCCCGCTCAGTCTCTTTGAAAACGACGCTTGATAGCCACAGCTTTCGATCACCCCAAATCCCCTGGAGGATTAACTCTCTCCCTGCTTGTCTGCTGGGATCCCGTACTGTTCTTCGATGATCTTGGTTCTCACTTGTCGGCCAGATTCGATCATTTCCTCAAGGGTAATGCCTTTCTCCCTGAGCATCTCGCCGATACGGTCAAGCGCCCTCATCGCGATCACCTCTTGTGGGGTGATAAGGATGCCATCTTCTGATGATGTAACAGCGACAAGGTCGCCCTTCTTGAGTCCCAACTTTTTGCGAATATCAGTTGGAATGGTTACCTGACCTTTTTCCTGGACACGAACAAGATTTCTTCCCCGCATTTGAAGCCTACCTGAAAGTCATACTTTATGAAAGTATAACAGTTCTGGCATGCGTTGTCTGCCTCTCCTCGTAGGAGAGGCCGGCTCGCCATAGGCGAGCCGGGTGAGGTTGAGCCGGCGGCGCAACCGGCTACGGCCTCAACAGTATCTTCCCGAACTGCTCGCGGTTTTCCAGCCGGCGCTGGGCCTCGTTGTTCCTAGAGACTTAATTTGTTGGTTTTCGCTTGATGTTGTACAATATGAATCAAGGGAAGATGAAATGCGACAAGACAATATTGCCACACAGACCATCCCGATCTCCCAGGCAAGGCAGAGATTCGGCGAGTTGGTCAATCGGGTGTACCGTCGGCAAGTGCGGATCATCCTGGAAAAAAGTGGCATTCCAGTGGCCGCGCTGGTATCGCTTGCCGACCTCGAACGTTGGATGCGCCAGGAGCTTGGAGAAACGGTGGTTGAGCAGAGCACCGAACATCCAGAGACAACAACACTGAAAGGAATCGCCGCCGCCAAACCTCCGACGCCAGAGGAGCTAGCCCGCCGGCAGGCCATCGGCGCTAAAATCCTACAACTTCGCGAGCAACTCAACATAGCTCCTCTTACCACCGCCGACCTCATCCACCAAGTGCGGGAGGAACGGGAGGAGGCTTATGAGCGTTGGATTCGCTGAGACCCTAGTAGTTGACGCTTCGGTCGCCGCCAAGTGGCACTTGCGCGACGAGGAGAACGCGGAGAAATCGCTACTTTTGTTTCAACGCTTTCTCCAAGGACAGGCCGATCTCTGGGCGCCAGGGTATATTCGTTATGAGGTCTCTTCCGCGATCATCGCGGCGACGATAGGCAGAAGACCTCGCATCCTTGAAGAAGCTGGAAGGCTAGCCGTTGGAGCGTTCCTCAACCTCGGCCTGCACACCGTGGACAGCGATGAGCTTATCCTGGACGCCTATCCTCTGGTACACGAGCACGGTTGCGCCTTCTATGACGCCCTATATCTAGCTTTAGCGCAGCGGCTAACCGTCCCGCTAATCACCGCCGACTACCGGTTCTATCAGCGAGTCCGC
>JBCLEL010000198.1:0-4645 GCA_038913435.1 Chloroflexota bacterium | reverse complement strand
ACGAAGCCTCTCGAATCTGAACAATTACCTGCTTGATTGCCGATAATTTCGAGCAGGTGTTGCGACACACGCGGAGGGAGGAGAATGCGACACCGCCGCCGGCTTTTGCTGAACCTGGCTGTAGCCTCGCTCATCGCGCTGATCCTAAGCGCCGCCTTCCTCACCGGCTTTCTCTACACCGCTCAGGCCAGCGGCGCTGATTTCTTATTTAAGGCCAAGTCCGGCGAGAAAAGTCAACGCGTCGTCATTATCGCCTTTGACAATCAGACCGTGCGTGAGCTGGCGGCAAGTGGCAGAATAGGCGCCTTGCCGCGCTCGAACTATGCCAAACTAGTTGATGTATTGGCCCAAGCCGGCGCCCGCGTCATCGTCTTCGACGTGCTTTTTGACACACCTTCACCCGACGACGGCGACCTGGCAAGGGCAGTCCAGCAGGCGGGCAACGTAGTGATGGCGACTGCCGGCGATCTGCCCTCACTGGTTGTGTCTTCATCACTACCTTTCCAGTACCAAAAGCAGATAAAGCCCCGACCAGAGATCGCTTCGGCCGCAGCCGGCCTTGGCCACGGCAACGTATCGGTCGAAAGTGACGGGACAGTCCGCCGTATTCCACTGGTAATCACCGCCGATAAAGAAAACGTTCCGGCGCTTTCGCTCGCCGCCGCCGCTAGCTACCTGCGCCGGCCAAACGTGATCGAGCAGTGGCCGTCTGCCGATAGCCTCCCGTTCGCCGGCCGGCGGATACCGCTGGGCGCTAATGCAACTATGCTGGTAAACTACCTCGGCGGACCTTCGCGGGCTGGCTCGCCGTCAACCTTTACGGTTCTTTCCCTCAACGATACTTTGAACGGCCGGGCTGACCTTTCAATCGTCCGCGATAAAATCGTGCTGATCGGCGTGATGGCGACTGGAATCGCCGACGACCACTGGACCCCGCCATCAGTCGCCGGTAGGATGTACGGCGTCGAGATACATGCCAATGCTATTGAGACCATCCTCCAATCCGCCTTTTTAACTCCTGAGAGCGACCTGGCGGTGTTAGCGTCAATCTTTCTGCTGGCGTTGATAACTGTGCCGGTCGTGGTTCGGCTCCGGCCACTGCTGGCGACAATCGCTGCCTTTGGGCTTTGGGGGATCTACCTGCTGACTTCCTTTATCTCCTTTGACAACGGCCTGTTCCTGAATCTGGTCTACCCGCCACTAAGCATCGCCTTTACATTTCTAGCGCTGATGGTGAATCGGGTCCTATTTGAGGAGTCCGAACAACGCGTACTGCGGGGGGTGCTGAACCAGTATCTATCACCAGCGGTGACCAAAGAGGTCTTGAAATCGCCGGAGTCGCTTGGTCTTAGCGGTTCGCGGCGTGTTATGACCGTTCTATTTTCCGATATTCGAGGTTTTACGACCATTGCCGAGGGGATGGAACCAGAAGAACTGGTCCACTTCCTTAACGAATATATGACACGAATGACTGACATTGTCTTCAAGCATGGGGGCGTGCTTGATAAGTACATGGGCGATGGGCTGATGGCATTCTGGGGCGCGCCGGTCGAGCAGCCTGACCATGCTCGGCGCGCCTGCGAAGCCGCATTGGAGATGCGACAGGAGTTGGCCAAGCTCAAGCGAGAGCGGCCCACAACCAACTCGCTGGAAATAGGCATCGGCGCCAACACGGGCCCAATGATGGTTGGCAACATGGGCTCCCAGCGCCGGTTTGAATACACTGTGTTGGGCGACGCGGTAAATCTGGCGTCTCGGCTGGAGGGCCTTAACAAGGAGTACGGCACTCAGATCACCATCGGCGAGGAAACGCGCGCCCAGCTCAACAATGAATATACTGTCCGTATGCTTGATCTGGTTGTTGTAAAGGGCAAAACTCGGCCGGTCAGTGTATACGAACTGGTTGGATTGAGCCGAGATCTGTCTGCAATCCAGCAAGATAACCTGAGATCCTATGAGCGTGGGCTCTCACTATACCGCGAGCGGCGTTTTGCTGAGGCGGTGGCCGAGTTTGAGCGAGCGCTAGCCATTGACCCTCGGGATGGACCGGCCAGGGTTTACCTAGGGCGCTGTCAGACGCTAGCCAGCGAGCCGCCTTCGCCGGACTGGGATGGCGTCTTCGTTGCACGAAGGAAGTGACCTGACCGGCTAATACCAATTGCTAAATCGCAATATGTTCATTGAGATTGCTTCGCTGCGCTCGCAATGACAGTTTATTCGTCATTGCGAGGACGGTACGAGCCTTTTTGCCTCACCTGTAACGATGAAAAGCGGTAGGAGACAAGCTCCTACCCTACGTGTGGCGTTCGTCCAACGTAGGGCACGAGCTTGTCTCGTGCCGCCGGATGGGTCGGGTACGGCTATTTTTGTAGGAGGCGCGCCGTAGGCGAGCCGAAGTAATCTTGGCCTTAGCTAAGCGGACTCTTATTATGTTGTTTGAACGAAAAATTGGTCTAATTGTCAAAGACAAATCCAAGATAGCATAAAATGTCGTATTGTATTTAAGTGCTGCAAACCTGGTAGAATTTTTTCCACTAGGATGACTTCCGCCTGGCGCAAATGTTCAATGGAATCAACCCAACTCCGATATCCACCCCAATTAGGAGCAAACGCTACCTGAATACTTACACGTCCCCAGCCGGCGATAGTAGCGAGTGCAGTTGAAGATCGGCGCAAGCAATCTCTACAATCAAACTGATCTACCACCACAGAAGGGAGATTGCGACAGCGCCGCCGACTCTGGCTGAACTTCACTATTGCTTTGCTCGTCGCACTGTTCTTGAGCGCCGTCTTCCTAGAAGGCTTCCTACACACCTTGCAGGCCGGCGGCACCGATGTCTTGTTCGAGGCAAAGTCCGGCCAGAGAAGCCAGCGGGTCGTCCTCATCGCGTTCGACAATCAGGCCATGCGCGAGCTGGCGTCAAGTGGCAGAATAGTTGCCTGGCCGCGCTCGTACTATGCCCGCCTAATTGATGCGTTGGCGCAGGCCGGCGCCCGCGTCATCGTCTTCGACATGCTTTTTGACGCACCTTCACCTGATGATGGCGACCTGGCCAGGTCAATCCAGCAGGCAGGCAGTGTGGTGATGACGGCAGCGGGCGAGTTGCCCTTGCCCGTTGAGTATGGCACGACTTTCCAATATCGAACCCTGATAAAGCCCCGACCGGAGATCGCATCGGCTGCGGCTGGCGTTGGCCACGGCAACGTATCGGTAGATGGCGACGGGACAGTCCGCTGCATCCCATTGATAATCACCGCCGAAGGTGCAAATGTGCCAGCGCTTTCGCTCGCCGCCGCCGCTAGCTACCTGCGCCGGCCAAACGTGATCGAGCAGTGGCCGTCTGCCGATAGCCTCCCGTTCGCCGGCCGGCGGATACCGCTGGGCGCTAATGCAACTATGCTGGTAAACTACCTCGGCGGACCTTCGCGGGCTGGCTCGCCGTCAACCTTTACGGTTCTTTCCCTCAACGATACTTTGAACGGCCGGGCTGACCTTTCAATCGTCCGCGATAAGATCGTGCTGATCGGCGTGATGGCGACTGGAATCGCCGACGACCACTGGACCCCGCCATCAGTCGCCGGTAGGATGTACGGCGTCGAGATACATGCCAATGCTATTGAGACCATCCTCCAATCCGCCTTTTTAACTCCTGAGAGCGACCTGGCGGTGTTAGCGTCAATCTTTCTGCTGGCGTTGATAACTGTGCCGGTCGTGGTTCGGCTCCGGCCACTGCTGGCGACAATCGTTGCCTTTGGGCTTTTGGGGATCTATCTGCTGGTTGCCTTTAACTCCTTTGAAAACGGCTTGTTGCTGAATCTAGTCTACCCGCCACTAAGCATCACCTTCACATTTCTTGCGCTAATGGTGAATCGGGTCCTCTTCGAGGAGGCCGAAGAACGGGCGCTACGCGGGGCGCTAAGCGGGTACCTGTCGCCAGCGATGATCAAAGAGGCCCTAAAATCGCCGGAGTCGCTCGGTCTGAGCGGATCGCGGCGCATTATGACCGTCCTCTTTTGCGACATCCGAGGTTTCGCAAACCTTGCCGAGACAATGGAGCCAGAAGAACTGGTCCGCTTTCTTAACGACTGTATGACGCGAATGACCGACGTCGTCTTCAGGTACGAGGGCGTGCTTGATAAGTATACGGGCAATGGGCTGAGGGCGTTTTGGGGCGCGCCGGTCGATCAGCCGGACCACGCCCGTAGAGCCTGCAACGCCGCCTTGGAGATGCGACGCGAGTTGGCCCGGCTCAAGCACGAGCGGCCGGCCGCCGCCTCGTTGGAGATCGGCATCGGCATCAACACTGGTGTCATGATGGTCGGCAACATGGGCTCCCAGAGCCGACTTGAATACACCGTGCTGGGCGAGGCGGCAGATATGGCGTTTCGGCTGGAGGGCCTTAGCAAGGAGTACGGCGCTCAGACTATCATTGGCGAGTTGACCCGCGCCCAGCTCGGCGATGAATATGTTGTCCGTATGCTTGATCTGGTGCAGGACAAAGGCAAAACTTGGCCGGCCGCCGCGTACGAGCTGATTGGGCCGAGCCGAGACCTGACCCCAAGCTAGCAATTGGGTCTGAGCGCCTACGAGCGCGTACTCTCACTATACCGCGAGCGGCGTTTCGCTGAGGCGGTGGCCGAGTTT
>JBCLEL010000197.1:0-4662 GCA_038913435.1 Chloroflexota bacterium | reverse complement strand
GCCAGCCGTGTTGAAGCGCGAGACGATCAACCTGAAGATGGGCCACGGTCTGGCGGTAACCGATCCGATGCATATTACCTCCCTCGAATTTACGCAAAACGTCAACATCCGGAGCGAGGGCGCGGTAAAGATTGACCTCTTTCCGAACTCTCAAATCGGCACTGATGTCCAAGTCTTCGAGCAGGTCAGCCTGGGCGCACCTATGCTTACCTACTTCACCGATGGTTGGGCGGGCAATACGGTGCCGGACTTTAATATCTTCACAGCGCCGTTCATCTGGAAAGATTGGGACGAGGCGAAAAAGGTCTACTTCAGCGATTTGATGAAGGAAATGGAGCAGAAGCTGGAGGAAAAGGGCGGCTGGGTAATCATCTCTCGGAACTGGCCGTTCGGGGCACGTCACATGATGAATTCAAAACGAACGATAAAGACGCCAGACGATTTGAAAGGATTGAAATTCCGAGTCCCGCAAATTCCAATGTGGGTTGAAACGTTCAAGGCGTTGGGAACGACGCCGGTTCCGCTTGCTCTGCCCGAGATCTATACTGGGCTCCAGCAGGGACTGATTGAAGGGGTGGAGTCACCTTTTTCCCAGTTTGTCGGCGGCAAGTACTACGAAGTCTGCAAATATCTGTCGTTGACCGGCCACTTCTGGCAGATTAACGGCGTTATGGGTGGGAAATTCTTCCGCAGCATGCCGAAAGAACTCCAGACCATCATCTTTGAAGAAGCGAAGAAGTCCGGTGAGGTGTATCGCGTGCGCCAGGAGGCTTCGGTAAGCGATGGCGCAAAGATTTTGAAGGATAACGGCGTGGCAATCACCGAGGTTGACAAGGAGCCGTTCCGGAAGGCGACCGCGGTGGTCTACGAGATACTGGGGAAGAGTTGGACGCCCGGTATGCTCGACAAGGTGATAGCCCTCCGCGACAAAAAGTAATCCTTGAAACGACCGACTAGGTCGGAGACCGTCTGTTAAACCCACGTTAGCGCCAGTCGAGTCAGAGCGGCACGACTGGCGCTAACGTCTACATGTAGGCTAGGAATAGCCTGTCCCACAAGCGCGTTTTTTGGAGGGGTTTGCTGTGCGTTGGCTTGTCAGCAACTTTGAGGAGGCGCTAGCGGGCATCCTATTGGCTCTAATCCTGGCGATTATCTTCTTGGGCGTTCTTTTCCGCTACGCCGTGTCCCAACCGTTTCAATGGAGCGACGAGATCGCTATGGGCCTTTTTATCTGGCTGATATTCATTGGCAGCGCAGTCGCGTCGAAACGAGGAATGCACATCGGAATTGACATGTTGGTCATACTACTTCCCGAAGGGGTACAGCGAGTCTTGAGAACCCTTGTTTACCTTCTGCTAATCATAACCCTGGGCAGCATCGTGTTCTTTGGCTGGCAATTCGCGAACTCCACCTGGCTTCAATACACCCTCAACTTGCAGATCCCACGTTTCTGGGTTCACCTGGCGGCGCCGGTTGGCGCTCTGTTGATGCTGCGATGGACGATTTTTCACATGTTGAAGAGCCTTTCCGGTGAGGCGCCACTAAAGCAGGCGGCTGAGGTGGAGCTATGAGCGCCTTGGTCGGTGGCAGCATTCTTCTGTTATTCGCGATCGGGGTGCCCGTGGCATTCGCGATGATGCTCGCCTCGTTCATCTACTTTGTAGTTATCCAGACCTACCCGATAGCAATCTGGGTGCAGCGCGTTATAGGTGGAATTGATTCATTTCCCCTGCTAGCAATCCCTTTCTTTATACTAGCCGGCGGCGTGATGACCCAGGCCGGAATGATGGACCGGCTGATCAGATTCGCGGCTAGCCTGGTTGGCGCCTGGACCGGCGGCCTAGCCCAGGTGAATGTGGTAGTGAGCACAATGTTTGGCGGAATGTCCGGCTCCGCGATAGCGGACGTGGTGGCGGAGGCCAAAGCCTTGGTACCGGCGATGAATAAGCGAGGTTATCCGCCGGCCTTCACCGCAGCCGTAACCGCCGCCTCCTCGGTCATCACCTCGCTGATTCCGCCCAGCATCGGCATGATCATCTACGGCTTCATTACCGAAACCTCAATCGGCCGGCTGTTTCTAGCCGGTATTGTGCCTGGACTTATCACCACCGTCACGATGATGTTGCTGGTGTGGTGGATAACTACGCGACGGCGGATTGATCCCGCCCAAGGCCAAGGTGTGGACCTCAAAGAAGTGTGGGCCTCTTTCCGCGAGGCGTTCTGGGCTTTGCTGATGCCCGTGTGGATCGTAGTGGGACTTAGGTTCGGCATATTTACCCCGACCGAGGCCGGCGCTGTCGCCGCGGTGTACGCACTTGTAGTTGGAATGTTCATCTACCGGACTATTAAAATCTCGGACCTAGGCCCATTATTGGTCACCGGCGCTGCCGAAACGGCGATGGTGATGCTCATAATCGCCTCGGCCGAGCCTTTTGGCTGGGTGTTGACAGTAGAGCAAGTGCCTCAGCAAGCCACTCAAGCCCTAGTCGGTATCGCCGGTAATAATCCAGTCCTCACACTGCTTCTGATCAACGTCTTTTTGCTGGTTGTCGGCACGCTGGTGGACCCGGCGCCACTAATGTTGATTGTGGTACCCATGCTGATGCCGACTATTCGTCAGCTAGGTATCAGCGACGTCCAATTTGGTGTAATAGTGAATGTCAATCTACTGATTGGCGCGTTGACGCCACCTGAAGGGGTATTACTGTTTGCAACTATGGCCATGGCTAAGGTGAAAATGGGCGAGCTTTCCCGCGAGATGATACCGTTCTTCATTTTGCTCATTGCTCTGCTGCTACTCTTTACTTATGTGCCCGCCGTTTCGCTTTGGTTGCCGGATCTGGTAATGGGACCGGTTAAATAAATCCTTTAGGAGGGACCTTGAAAGTACTCACACCTCAACAGCTAGCCGCCTTACGCACGATTGACACTCCAACTATCTGCAACGCGATTGAGTCATTCAAGGTCCGGCCAAACACCGAAGGGTTCTTGGGAACGCAAATCCGCTGCCTGTTTCCAGACCTGGGCGTCATGGTCGGCTACGCTGTGACCGCAAAGGTTGACGCCAGCTCGCCGGCGGCTGGGGTGAGCACTGACCTGTACTGGCGCTGGTTGGACGCTATATACAACTCGCCCAAGCCTTGTGTCCTGGTGTTCAAAGACGTTGGCCCAAACCCAGAGAAGTCGGCACACTGTGGTGATGAGATGGCGGGCGCTGCTTTGCGTCTGGGCGCTGTCGGCTTGATAACCGATGGCGGCGTGCGCGACGTCGAGCAGGTGCGTAGGCTTGGCTTCCACTATTTTTCGATTGGCGCGGTGCCGTCGCACGGGACCGGCCGGATGGTTGATGTGAATGTCCCAATCCAGGTGGATGGTGTAACAGTCAATCTCGGCGATCTCATACACGCGGATGTAAATGGCGTAACAGTCATACCGGCCGAGATTGCCGAGCGCGTCTATGAGGAAGCGGTGAGGGTCCGGGAGAAGGAGTTTAACCGCTATCTGAAGTACCTTGCAGGTCCAGAAGTCACTCTGGAACGTTTGAAAGAAATGTTTGGCGGATAGGGCTGCGAAATCCAAAAAGGAGGAAATTCAAATGCCGGTTAAGACTGCTGATGAACTTTCGGAGCTAACTAGAAGTATACTGGTGGCTCTGGGCGCTAGTGAGAAGAACGCCAATCGGGTGGCGGACGGGCTGGTTTCAGCTCACTTGGCCGGCCACGATTCCCACGGCGTCCAGCAGCTCGCCAACTACGTCAAAAGCATCAAAGCCGGCGAGATCGTCCCGGCCGCCGAGCCGCAGATTGTCCGCGAGACGGCCAACGCCGCGCTTGTCAGTGGCAACTGGACTTTTGGTCATGTGGCGGCCGAATATGCAACCCAGGTGGCACTAGAAAAAGCCTCAAAGAGCACTGTGTCGGTTGTTGGTATGGTGGAAACAAACCACATCGGACGCGTTGGCGAGTACGCCGAGATGGCGGCTGCTGCAAGCATGGTCGGCATTATCGCAGCCGGCGGCTTCGGCGTAGGGTTTCCAGTTGCCGTGCCGTATGGCGGGCGCAAGCCACTTTTGAGCACAAACCCGATTGCTATGGGCTTTCCAGCCGACGAATCGCCGATGATACTCGACTTTGCTACAACGATAACATCGGGTGGGAAATTGATGCTGGCCCGGGCCAAGGGCGAGCAAGCTCCACCGGGCTATCTGATTGATAAGGACGGCAATCCCACTACGGATCCGGCTGTCTTCTGGGAGGGTGGGGCGATGGTCCCCTTTGGCGGACATAAGGGATCTGCCGTTATGATGGCGGTCGAATTCTTAGGTCGAATCTTGACCGGCGCTGATAAGTTTGCCGTGTCAGAACGAGGTGGCCCGATAATGCGCCATCAGGGAGTCACTATCATCGCCATCAACCCTGCCTTTTTTCAATCTTTAGAGGACTACCTGGGACGAGCGACGGAGTTGATGCAGCAGGTCCGTTCTACCCCGCCGGCATCAGGTTTCCGAGAGGTGCTGGCGCCGGGCGATCCCGAACACCGCGCCCGTTTAGAGCGCAGGCTAAGAGGCATCCAGATACCTGACTCTACCTGGCGTGAACTGGTAGGAATAGCTGAATCACTTGGCGTACATGTAGCGTCACAGTGACTATTCAACAATCCTGA
>JBCLEL010000196.1:0-4674 GCA_038913435.1 Chloroflexota bacterium | reverse complement strand
CTCACCTGGTAGCCGGTCACTTGCTGGCGCATCTTGCGCAGCAGTTCAATCACGTCCATCCCGGTGCAACCACCCAACGCCATCAGCATCAGCTCCATCGGCGTCGGGCCGGCGTTCGCGCCGCCGAAGTCCGGCGATGAGTCCAGCAGAATCTTATGGCCGGCGCCGCCGACGGCGCTGAACTTCATCCCCTCCACCAGTTCTAGCGTGACTGCCATCTTGTTCGCCAATGCTGAATCTCCTGGGCAGACACGGGGGTCTGCCCCTGCGTATTGAATAATCTGCGGATACGCCCAGGTCTGCCCCTACCTATTGAATAATCTGCTTAATCTGTGCAATCTGCGGATATACCCAAGTCTGCCCCTACTCCAACGGTGGCCGGCGTCTGTGCCAATCGGTAAGCTGCTGATAGGCATGGGCAAGCTGGATGACCCGCGTCTCGTCGAAGGGGCGGCCGGCGATCTGGACCGCCAGCGGCAGTCCATTTGTGCCGAAGCCGCAGGGGACCGAGATGACCGGCCAGCCAACCAGGCTGAATAACCGCCATAAATTGAAGAAATGATTGCCAACCGAATAAGGTTTGTCGCTCAGCGCGGCAGCGCCACCGGCGATCGGCGTTGCGGTAGCCGGCGCGGTTGGCGCTACGATCAGATCAACGCCATTCGCCTTCATTTCCTTGACCATCTCGTCAGCGATCAGACGCCGGAGCCGCTGGGCGTCAACGTACTCCTGCGCTGTTATCGCCAGACCGATCCGAATCCGCGATAGCACGTCGGGGCCGTAATCGTCCGGCCGGCTCCTCACCCAATCGGCGTGATATGAAGCCGCATCGCTCAACATTATGACCGATGAGGCGACAGCGGAGTAAGCGACGCTGGGCAGCGCTAGGTCAACGATTGTAACGCCGGCCTGGGTTAATACGCCCAGGGCCTCGGCGAAGCTGGCGCTGGCCTCCGGGCCGATACCGTCCAGATAGGCGCGCGGCACGCCCACCTTCAATCCCGACGCCGGCTGCTCCAGCCTGGCCGAGTAGTCGGTTACAGCCGCCGGGCTAGAAGCCGGGTCCTGCCAGTCCGGCCCGGCCAACGCTTGCAACACCAGCGCGGTATCCTTCGCCGAGCGAGCGAAGGGGCCGGCGTGGTCCAACGTCCACGACGCCGGCAGCATCCCGTGGCGACTGATCCGGCCATAGGTAGGCTTCAGGCCAGTGATGCCGCAGAAGGCGGCCGGCCGGCGAATCGAGTTGCCGGTCTCGCTGCCCATGCCAAAGTAGCCGAGGCCGGCGCTTACCGACGCGGCTGCGCCCCCGCTCGACCCGCCTGGCACATAATCGAGGTTCCAGGGGTTGCGAGTAGGGCCGTAGTGTGGGTTTATCGTCGTGCCACCAAGTGCGAACTCGTGCAGGTTGGTCTTGCCGAGCAGCACAGCGCCGGTTGCCTTCAACTTCTGCGCCACCGTCGAATCGTATTCCGGCGTCCAGTCGGCCAGAATCTTGGTCCCGCCGGTGGTGCGGACGCCTTTCGTCAGGTAGAGGTCCTTCAACGAGTAGGGGACGCCGTGCAACGGCCCCCGGTAGTGACCGGCCGCGATCTCACGCTCGGCCGCTTTCGCCTCGGCCAACGCCGCCTCGGCCGTCACGGTGATAAAGGCGTTCAGCTTGCCATTCAGCCGCTCGATGCGCCGGAGTTGCGCTTCGACGACCTCGACCGGCGAGACCTTCTTGGCCGAGATCAGGCCGGCCAGCTCAGCGATAGTCAGGTAGCAGAGATCGGCGTCGGACATCGCTAGCGCCTCTCCGCTTGATATATGCTGGCCGGCTCCAGCTCTAGTGATAGCCGTTCCCGCGCTTGACGCATGGAGCGGGACAGCTCGGCCAGGTCCGGCGCTAATACCCGCGCCTGCTCTTCCGGCAGGCCGGCGGCTATAAGCCGGTTGAATGCATCGGCGTTCTGTTCAGCCATCTGGCTCCTCCCAAATTCCAAGTTCACTTTTAGGTATTGTAATGAAAGCTGACCCCAAAGCGAACCCAAAAGGACCGAGGCTTGTAGCGCAGGGGCTTGTCCCCTGCATAGTGCGGATAGACTGGCGGGGCACAAGGCCCCGCGCTACGATGAATGGGCTTCGTGTCTGGCCCGGTAGATTTTTTCTACCATAGTGTCAGTATCAAAGTCTTTCCAAGCCCCGGCCGCTTTCAGGGCTTTAGCTATACCTGCGTCAGTCGGCGCCGGCAAGGGGCCAGCATAGTCTTCCGGGTTGACCACCACGGCAATGGCCTCACCATCTCGCTCAATCAGCCGGGGCGTCTTATCTAGGTGGACGGCTTCCAGGATGTCCAGAAGGTTCGTGTCTAGCTCTAAACGTACTCGCTTCAATTCTTTTGCCATCTATTCACGTCCTCGCATACTTTTTCACAATGAAAAGAGAGATGTAGGGCAGGGGCTTGTCCCCTGCCAGGGGAGGCGGATGGGCTACTCCCAGCAGACCTACAAAAAGCCAGAGTTACAGCGGGGGACAAGCCCCCGCGCTACCTGACTCGACTTGCTAGTTAAACACCTTCATAGTCGTATTGTAATGAATGCCGGTTGTAGCGCGAACGAAAAAAGGGGCCGAACTGCAAAGCTCGGCCCCTCTGTTTTGTAGGTTACCGCTTACTTGTGGACCTGGATGTTCCCACCGCGCAACGTGCCGCTGGCTAGCGTCTGTCCAGACACGACGAGGGTGAACTTGTCGTTAGAGCCAGGTTCGCCGTTGTCAGTCACCGTCACGGTGAATGTGCACGGCTGACCATTCCTGACGCAGGTCCCGGAGAAGGTCGCCGTATTGCCGGCGATTGTCAAGGTGGTGATGGCGACGCTGTGGACATTCAGCCCCTTGCCATTGTACTCGAACTGGCCGATCACCGGCCCGCCCGGCGCTTGTCGCTGGACGACGAAGCCGAAGTTGGCGGTGCCGCCCGGGACGCTGATCGAGCCACCGCCGGTTGCTTTACCTGGCGCTGGCGTGGGAGTTGGCGTTGAAGTTGGCGTGTTGGTTGGCGTAGCGGTAGCGGTGAAGGTCGCCGTCGCGGTTGGGGTGCTGGTCACCGTCGTGGTAGCCGTAGAAGTCGGCGTCGTTGTCGCGGTTGGCGTCCGGGTAGTAGTGGCGGTTGGTGGCTCGACGCCGAAAAACTTGACAACAAAGGCGTCGGAGCCGCCGGATGAGATTTGGCCGGGCAGAGTCCCGTCAGTGAAACCCGCTACGTAGACGTTTCCCAATCCGTCTACCGCCACACCGTAAGCGTAATCAGAACTCGAGCTGCCAAACTGGCGGGTCCATAGTTCATTACCGGTGGCGTCGTATTTGCGGGCAAAGGCGTCGTCGCCGCCGGCTAAAGTTTGGCCGGGCATAGTCCCGGGAGTAACACCTGCTACGTAGACGTTTCCCAATCCGTCTACCGCCACACCGTAAGCGATATCACCACTTGAGCTGCCAAACTGGCGGGCCCACAGCTCATTGCCGGTGGCGTCGTATTTGCGCACAAAGGCGTCGCTGCTGCCGGCTGAGGTTTGGCCCGGCAGAGTCCCCTGAGTATGACCTGCTACGTAGACGTTTCCCAATCCGTCTGCCGCCACACTGTAAGCGACATCACCAGTTGAGTTGCCAAACTGGCGGGTCCACAAGATATTGCCGGTGGCGTCGTATTTGCGCACAAAGGAGTCGCCGCCGCCGGCTGAGGTTTGGCCCGGCAGAGTCCCATAAGCAACACCTGCTACGTAGACGTTTCCCAATCCGTCTGCCACCACACCGCGAGCGATATCATTACCTGACCTGCCAAACTGGCTGGTCCATAGCTGATTGCCGGTGGCGTCGTATTTGCGCACAAAGGCGTCAAGGCCGCCGGCTGAGGTTTGGCCCGGCAGAGTTCCCCCAGTATGACCTGCTACGTAGACGTTTCCCAATCCGTCTACCGCCACACCGAGAGCCTCATCACCACCTGGGCTGCCAAACTGGCGGGTCCATAGCTGATTGCCGGTGGCGTCGTATTTGCGCACAAATGCGTCCGGGTCGCCGGCTGAGGTTTGGCCCGGCAAAGTCCCGGTAGTATAACCTGCTACGTAGACGTTCCCCAATCCGTCTGCAACCACACCGTAAGCGAGATCAGTACTTGAGGTGCCAAACTGGCGGGTCCATACCTCATTGCCGGTGGCGTCGTATTTGCGCAGAAAGGCGTCGGTGAGGCCGCCGCCAAAAGTTTGGCCCGGCAAAGTCCGGGTAGTATAACCTGCTACGTAGACGTTTCCCGATCCGTCTACCGCCACACCGCGAGCGAGATCATTACTTGAGCTGCCAAACTGGCGGATCCAGACGGGGTCGCCGGCGTCGGCGCTGGCGCGACTGAGGCCGGCCGGCGGCCAGCACCAGCGCCACTAGAGGCAAAAGTGACCATTTGAGCGAGGGACGTAGGGAGAAAGGGGTCATCTGGGCTACCTCCACTACTTATACCAATGGTTGGTGGCAGATGAAGGCTATATTAGCACTCTGCTAGCTTCTGTCAATAGCCGGCCGGACGTAGGAGTAGCCAATTAGTACTACTCAGGATAGCCTAAATTTCCTATCGCTGGCATCATTACGCTCGGAGAGCAGCAGCCGGCGTCAGCCTTGCGTGAGCTCGTAGCGCGGTCGCCTGAGGCGGAC
>JBCLEL010000195.1:0-4681 GCA_038913435.1 Chloroflexota bacterium | reverse complement strand
GGTTTTTTGCGCCGGCCTTAGCTGATTCATCCAGCCACAAGCCGGCCTCCGCCATCAACTGTTCTAACAGCGCCCAGAAGTAGCGTCGGTCGCCGGCCCTTACCACCGCTTGTTCGTGCGCTTCGGTCAGGGCGACCGGGTATCCCATCCCCTTGTGAATCTGGTCCGCAACGGTCGCCTGGACGAAGTCCAGCATCGAGGGGTCAGTTGCCACCCATTCCGGCAGGTCAACGCGGGCTATCTCGTCGCCTGCTCTCAGGTAGAAGAAGTGTATGCGGTGCTGCTTGTACTCGTCGCGTGAGGTGCGCCAACTGCTACAGAAAACGGCTGATCGGTCACCGAAGTTCGATAAACTCTGACCGAATATATCACGATCATACACATTGCTGAACTCGGCCGGCGCTGAGTCCTGGTTCAGGCCGGAGAAGCCATACTCCTGTTTCCAGACCTGCAAGGCGCGGACCACGTCATCGCTGCGAGGCCGGCTGACGTAGCTGGCGACCGGTGTTGCCAAGCTCTGGAATCGGTCCAGGACTTGCAAATGCCGTTTTGTAAAGGCGTCGCGCAATTTCTGGTCAATGCCGCTACCTTCCAGCAGGCTCAACCGCATAGCCCCATCCTGCAACGCCAGCTTTGGCGAAGACATTCGCTCGTCATTGGCGGCGATTTCGGCCAGCAATGTCGTTTCGCCCAACTGCCGGCGGATGGCCAGCAGTTGGCTGGTGATCGAATAGCGATTTTCGCCAATGCGTTCCTCCAGGTCCTCCGGCCGAAAGCCGAGCTTGGTCCGGCTGAACATCTGAGCGTCCGAAGCCTGGCGATAGCGAAGGATGACAATGCCATAGTTCAAAAGGTAGCAATAGACCGGCGCGTGAGGATCCAGCTCGATCTGCGAGCCATCTACGGCGACGATGGAGTATTCAGGTGGAAGGGTAGGGCACGGCTTGCAGAGGGCCGGCGGCTCGATAGGCTCGGCGGCGCGCTCGACCGGCAGCCGGCGGACGATACTGTCCCGCAGTTCGGACAGGTTTTTCGTTTCCGAGACGAGTTGCAGCCAGTCAGTGAGATTCTGGCTGATGGCGCGGCGCTGGCCGATGAATTCTTTCAGATGGCTGGCCAGCGCCGAAGCGCCGGCGACCAGGTCAGCGTCGTCTAGCGGTGACAGCTCAGTCCACTCAGACCAAAGCGCCGCTCAACGAGCGGAGCTTTTCGATCATCTCGGCCAGCTCGTAAATCACCCGTTCGATCTGGGCCATTGTGTTCTCCTTGCCGACGGTCAACCGCAGACTGCCGTGGGATACCTGGGCCGGCAACCCCATCGCGGTCAGCACGTGCGATGGTTCGAGCGAGCCGGAGGTGCAGGCCGATCCGCTGGAGGCCATGATCCCGCGCTGGTCGAGGGCTAGCAGGATAGACTCGCCCTCAATATTCTCAAAACAGAAGCTGGCGTTGTTGGAGAGTCGGTTGGCGGGATGGCCGGTCAGGATCGCGCCCGGAATCCGGCTCAGTATTCCTTCGATCAACCGGTCCCGTAGCGCGGCGCAGTGACGATTGGTGGCGTCCAGGTTCTCATGGGCTAGCCTGAGCGCCGTCGTCAGCCCAACGATGCCGGGCACGTTCTCGGTGCCGGCCCGCCGGTTGCGCTCCTGGGTCCCACCGTGGATCTGGGGCCAGTACTGCACGCCACGACGGACATAGAGGACGCCTACCCCCTTTGGCCCGTAGAACTTATGGCCGGATAGACTGAGCATGTCAACGCCCAGCCGCTTCACGTCCAAGTCGAGCGCGCTGGCCGCTTGTACGGCGTCGGTGTGGAAATAGACTTTCCGCTCTTTGCACATCCGGGCAATGTCTTGGACTGGTTGGATAGTGCCGATCTCGTTATTGGCGTACATGACGCTCACTAAGATCGTCTCATCAGCAATCGCGTCTTCCAGCGCGTTCAGATCAACGACGCCGTAGCGGTCAACCGGCAGATAGGTGACCCGGAAGCCGAACTTTTCCAAGTATTGGCAGCTATGTAAGACGGCGTGGTGCTCAACCTGCGAGGTGATGATGTGGTTGCCGCGCGAGCGGTTGGCGAAGGCGACGCCCTTGACCGCCAAGTTGTCGCTCTCACTGCCGCTGCTGGTGAAGACGATCTCGGTGGCGCGGGCGTTGAGAATCTCGGCTACGGTGTCGCGGGCGTTGTCTAGCGCTCGACGAGACTCGCGGGCGAACTGGTACACGCTGGACGGATTGCCATATATATCGCTGAAATACGGCGTCATCTCAGCCAGCACCGCCGGGTCCAACGGGGTAGTAGCGGCATGGTCCAGGTAGATTAGCTCGCTCATCGCAGACGCCTCCGTAGATTACTGCGTGTATCATTACAATACTACCGTCTTTGAGCCAAGTTGTAACCCAAAACGAAATGTTTAGTTCTAATGCTCTTTTGCATTGTGTTGAGCGGCATCGCCATTGAGCATAGGTATGACCACTACTGTCAACGGAAGATTGTTGAGTGCGGCTAGAGGACTATCCCCGGCCCGATGACGACACCGGCGTCGGATTTCACTACAGCCTATCTCCCTCCCACCTCGCGGTGGAGGCTGGGCGCTACTGGCTACCGGTGCTGGAAGGTCTTGGCGCTCGCTGGCTGATAGTGCGGTTGAGCAACGCCAGAGATGTCCCAACCAGCCTGTTCGCCACTTTTACCCGGGCCGGCTTGGAGATCGTTGTCGTGCTCGATCCACCCCAGATAGGTATGTTGAAGCGGGCCGACGTTGAGGATGCCGCTGCCGCATGCGCCAAGGTCGGGGTTAGGTACATGGCAGTCTATGACCGGCCCAACTCAATTGACCAGTGGGTGGTATCCGAGTGGTTTCGACCAAAGCCGGCCCGGCAGTTTGTGGAGAAACTGCTGCCTTGCTTGCAGGCGGTAGCTGACAAGGGGCTGGTTCCGGTCTTGCCGGCGCTGGACGCCCGTGGCGACTACTGGGACCTCGGATTCTTGTCCGAGACGCTCAAAATGATAGCCGGCTCGCCGTACAGTCCGCTCCTAGAGAAGGTGGCCATTGGCATCCGCAACTTCGCTCACAATCGCCCGCTGGCCTGGGGCAAGGGTGGCAAGACGCGCTGGCCACAGGCCGGCCCCTACCTGCGCCCGCCCGACAGCCAAGACCACGTCGGGTTCTGGTTGTTTGAGTGGTACGACGAGGTCGTTCGTGAGGTTGTAGGCCAGACTCTGCCAATGGTGGCGGTAGCGAACGGTGTGGTCGTCGGCGAAGACCACGATCCAGATTATCCGGCGGTTGACGAGCTAACCCACAGCATACGTTCGGTGGAGATGGCGCGCACGTTGATGGAGGGTGAGTTGCCGAGCTACGTCTTGAACCAAGCCTTCTGGGTTTTGCACGGCGACGACGCCGGCGGCAAGCGTTCTGCTGATTGGTTCAGGCCAGACGGTAGCGAGCTACCGGCGGTATCCGCTCTAAAGCTGATGAAAAAGTCCCCGCGACCAATTCTGTCGTCAGGTGGCGGAGTCGCCGTCACCAAGGTTCGCCGGCCGATATATCACTACCTGCTCTTTTACAACCCGCCAATCCAGCCAATCCGCAGCGGCTGGGAACGGCCGGCCTTGATCGAGGCGGTCACCGGATATGTAGATCGCTTTCAGCCGACGGTTGGCTTCACCGTCGAGGAAGCCAAGCGGGCTTCGCGGGTGACGCTGATTGGCGGAGACTTGCAGGTTGGCGCTACGCTGGAAGGCGAGCTAAAGGCGACCGGCTGTCTGGTCGAGCGGATCGAGGCGACCACTGCCCGCGATGTCAAGCGGGTGTTTGACGAGCTGGCCCGTCGTGGGCAACGGTTTTACTACTTGCCGGAATGAACTGGCCGGAGCATAGATGAACCGCAGAGGCGCAGAGACGCAGAGAAATGGCCGTGGTCATAATCGCCGGCTTAAAAGCCGGGCGCTTCGACCAACAGATCGTAGGGCAGGAGCTTGTCTCCTGCCGGGGGTGTGGGCGGGGCGAGGATGCCTCCCCACAAGATTATGTTTACGGTTGCTCGCAGGTATTGTTGTCATTTTGACACTCGGAACGATCGTCGCCTGCGCCGGCGAACCGTCGGGCCGGCCGGAGCCGGCCGCTCCCTTCGCCAACGCCACGCCGCAGCCACCGAGCAAGTCCGGCCTGGTCAAGCCGACTTTCGTCTGGACCGATTTCTACGGATCGGTGTCGGTTCAGGGACGGGCGGCGCCGGCCGGCACAATTGTCGAGGCGCGAACGTCGGATGGCCTGATACTGGGCCAGTTCGTGGTGGTTGACGCCGGCCGCTACGGGATACTGGCCGCCTACGGCGACGACGTTACAACGCCGGAGAAGGACGGCGCACTAGCCGGCGAAAAGCTGCTGTTCTTTGTAAACGGGCAGCCGGCGCAGACGCTGGGGCCGGACGAGCCGGTCTGGCAGGCCAGGGAGTTGAAGCAGGTCAACCTCAGCGTGCCGTGAGGCTTGTATTGCTCTGGGGCCTGTGATAGGGTGGACATAACCTGGCGACATCGAGGCGAGGCTTATGTTCGTCCTACGACTGCTGGACATTGCTAAGTCTATTCTGGCTCGAGATGCGGGCATCGCCGACTACACCAAAGCCATCGAACTCAACCCCAGTGATGCCGAAGCCTACTACAACCGAGGGA
>JBCLEL010000194.1:0-4694 GCA_038913435.1 Chloroflexota bacterium | reverse complement strand
CCGCCGGAATCTGCATAGTAACCTAAAAAGAAGTCATAGCGCAGAAAAAGGTTGACCAAAACGAGAAACGCGTCTATAATTACCTGACTAAATAAATCATCTAACTAAATAGTAGTAAATACTCAATTAACCCCCGGAGGGACTTTGCATGCCGCTATTCCTGCTCGAATTCGGGATCGCAGCCGCCCAACGCGCCGAGCTAGAACCGTTCCTTGAAAAGGCGGCCGACGCCGTGCGTCAGAGCGGCGGTGAGATCACGGAGATCCAGGTGGGTCAAGACCTGAACCGCCTATACATCATTGCTGAACATGAGGATCGACTAAGGTTGACCACAGCTTTGGATAACAACGGCCTCGCCTTCAACGATGTGGCGCAAGTCCGGTTGGTGGGGGCCACCCTTGAGGAGGTGAAAGCATCGCGAGTCGCAGCCGAATATCTCGTCGAGTGGGACCTACCAAAAGACTTGACGATGGACAGGTACCTCCAACGGAAGAAGGACAAGTCTCCCCTCTACGCTAATGTTCCGGAAGTTCGCTTTTTGCGGACTTACGTCCGTGAAGACATGATGAAGTGCCTATGCTTCTACCAGGCGCCGGACGAGGAGGCGGTTCGTCGAGCGCGGGAGGCCGTCAGTGCGCCGGTCAGCCGTTTGACCAAGGTGGCAAGTCTAGAAAATGTCCCGAACTGATCTGCTCTTAGAGCCCACCCTGCGCGAACAGGTAGCCGGCTTCTTCGAACCACGGGCGGAGGCAATCGATGCCGGTTGCGCGAGCATCCGAGAGGGACTGGCCTTCCTGAACGCCGGTGTGCTGGCTATCGCCGAAAAAGACGGCCAGCCGAATGCTGATCTCGGCCGGGTAGCTGAGACCATTGCCACTGTCGCCTACTCCGATATGAGTTCAGCGTTCTCGCTCTGGTGCCATCGTATGGTGATGGAGTATCTATCCTGGGCGCCGGCCGGCTCGTTGCCGCGCGCGACGGCGCTCCCGCGGTTGACGCGAACCGAGCTGTTGGGCTCAACCGCACTGGCCAGCGCGATGGCCAATTACCTGGGCCAGGCGCCGCTGCCGATCGTCGCGCAAAGAGAGGGCGAGTCAGTCGTCTTGAATGGTCGGGTAAGCTGGGCCTCCAACCTGTTTCCGCCGGACTTCCTCATGGTAACGGCGGCGAGCGTAAACGATGATCGACGGTTCATCGTAGCCATCCCGGGCGACGCGGCCGGCCTTTGCGTCGATCCATATCCACGCCTGCTCGCCCTGCAAGCGACGGGAAGCTCCTCGGTCATGCTGCGCGATGTGCGTCTTGGGCTCGAATGGATCGTGACCGATGACTTCGAATCTTTTATCAAAGGCGTTCGCCCAACGTTTCTGCTGCTCCAGAGCAGCTTCTGTTGGGGGTTGGCGCATCGCGCCCTCACCGAGGCTTGCCAAGCCCTGCGCGGGGTCAACGAGATTTTCCAATCCGATCTGGAGGCGCTCGAGCTCAGGTCGAAGCGCCTAGCAAACCTGATCCGCGCCGGCCTGAGCGACCACCAGCGAACGATTCCAATCCGCGACTTGGTGCAGCTCCGGCTCGACTGCGCCCAACTGGCGACGGCGGCAGTCGCCCTTGAGGCAAAAGCGATCGGCGGGCGAGGCTACGTCCACATCAGCCCAACCGCTCGTCGCCTCCGGGAAGCCACTTTCTTACCTATTCAAGCGCCGACGGAAGGACAACTCCGGTGGGAACTATCGCGCTACGCGTAACGAACGGAACCAAAAGCTACTATCGGGATGGCCACGAGCGACTGGTCTGCCATTCAGTTGATCTGGCCATAGAAGAAGGCGAAGTCTTCGCCTTACTGGGGCCTAGCGGCTGCGGAAAGTCGACCCTGCTGCGAATCATCGCTGGCCTGGAGCAATTCACCGCCGGCCGGCTTGAGGTAAAGCAGAACGGGGATAGCCGCCACACGGTCGGCATCGTCTTCCAGGATGCGCTGCTGCTACCCTGGCTGACGGTGGCGGAGAACGTCGGCCTGGGGCTGGGCTACCGCGCCAACCGCGACGCTCGCGCCGTCGAATCAGTCGATCAGCTTCTCCACGACTTTGGTCTCACGCCAATTGCCAACTCCTACTCGCACGAGTTGTCCGGTGGTCAGGCCCAGCGGGCCAGCCTGGCCCGCACGATCGTAACTCGCCCCAAGATACTGCTTCTGGATGAGCCGTTTGGCGCGTTGGACCCACGCACCCGGGCGGCCCTGCAGGACTGGCTGTTGGAGGTGACACGGCAACGGGGGCTGACCGTGATCTTTGTCACTCACGACGTCGAGGAGGCTATTTATCTGGGTGATCGAGTAGGGTTGATGTCGCTCGGGCCCAGCACGATTACGCACGTCTGGGAGTTCGACCATAATGGCGGCCGACGACGCGGTTCCGAGGGTGCACAGGAGATTCGGCGCGAGATTCTGGCGCACTACCAGACCGACGTAGCGGTGGACACTTCGCTACCTAACTGGGTTATCTAATTCCTTGCCCAACGGGCATTAGTGGCACAAGGAGCAATAGCATGAATGACACCTCAAGCAACCGCCGGCAATTCCTCCGCACGATTGGCCTATCAGGATTGGCGGCCATCGCCGGACCCAGCCTCCTGGCGGCCTGTCAACCGGCCCAGGCCCTTCCAACCGCTACCAGTGCGCCCGAGAATATGACACTGCGCGTCGGCTATCTCCCGATCACCGACGCGTCGCCGCTCCTGCTGGCCCACGCCAATGGCCTCTACGCCGCCGAAGGCCTCGAGGCCGACCGGCCGACGCTTTTTCGGGGTTGGTCCCAGGTGGCCGAAGCCTTCCAGGCAAAGCAGGTTGACGTCGTCCACATCCTCATGCCAATGGCGGTTTGGATGCGGTTCGGACAAAACTTCCCGGTCAAACTGGTCGCCTGGAACCACACCGACGGCTCGGCGCTCACCGTTGGGAACTCAATCAATTCGTTCGATGAGCTGGCCGGCCAGACCGTCGCGGTCCCCTTTTGGTATTCGATCCACAATGTGGCCTTACAGTTGATGATGCGTAAGGCTGGCCTGAAGCCCATCACGAAAGGCGAGCCTTCGAAGGCCGACCGCTCGATCAAACTCATCGTGATGGCGCCGCCAGACATGCCGCCAGCCCTCGGCAACGGCTCGATTGCTGGCTATATCGTTGCTGATCCCTTCAACGCGGTGGCCGAGGTGAACAAGGTGGGCAAAATACTGCGGTTCACCGGCGACATCTGGCTCAACCACGCCTGCTGTGTGGTCATCATGCACGAAGAGGACACCGTCAAACGACCACGATGGTCGCAGGCGGTTGTAAACGCAGTGGCCAAAGCTCAGGTCTTTGCCCGTGAAAACCGTAAAGAGGCGGCTCGTATCCTATCCAAGGACGGCGGCAACTACCTGCCGCAGCCGTTGCCAGTCATCGAGCGGGCGCTGACACACTACGATCATGCCGAATACACTGCGTCCGGCGCGATAAAGCATGCCGACTGGAAGAATCATCGTATCGACTTCCAGCCGTTCCCGTTCCCAACCTACACCGAAGAACTGGTCAAGGTACTAAAAGAGACGGTGGTGGAAGGCGACAATTCTTTCCTTGATGCGCTCGACCCGAAGCAGGCTCATGAAAAACTCGTTGATGATCGCTTCGCTCGCCTCGCTATCAAGGCGGCCGGCGGCGTGGCCAAGTTCGGGATTCCCGAAAGCCTCAGTCGGATCGAGCGGATCGAGCCGTGAAGAAACCGCAGCAGGACATTAGGGTCAGCCAACGGGTGCGGCAATCCCTTTTTGACGCCGCGGCGCCAGTCGTCGGCATAATCGGCCTTGTTGCGCTCTGGTGGGCCAGTATCGCCTTGCTCGTCCCCGACTCGGGCTTCTTATCCCGATTCGCGCCGGAGCGGACGTTCAGCTCGCTGATCCACCTGCTGACTAGCGGTCAGATTTGGCCCCACCTCATCGCCAGTATTCAGCGCATAGTCGTCGGTCTGGCCCTCAGCGCGGCAATTGGCTTCCCGCTGGGCCTGGCCGTTGGGAGCGTCCAGGTCTTTGCCCGCGTATCGGGACCGATCTTCCAGTTCATCAGAATGGTGTCGCCGCTGTCGTGGACCCCGCTCGCGATCATCCTATTCGGCGTTGGCAACGCGCCGGTCTACTTTTTGATCGCGATTGGCGGCGTCTGGCCAATCGTGCTGAATACCTCAGCCGGCGTCGCCGCGCTAGATCCCCGCTGGCTAGTCGTCGGCCGCAGCCTCGGCGCCAACCGCTGGGAGATCCTGCGGACGATCGTTTGGCCGGCCATTCGGCCGAACGTTCTGACCGGGCTGCGGCTCACCGTCGGGTTGTCGTGGATCATATTAGTGCCGGCGGAGATGCTTGGAGTTGATTCTGGATTGGGTTATTTCATCCTTGATACCCGTGACCGGTTCGCCTATTCAGAACTGATGGCAGCAATCATCGTCATTGGTATTTGCGGATTCCTGATCGACACTCTCGCAAGGTCGGCCCTCAGCGAGCGCCGGCGAGCAGCGCGCTCAACGGGCCGACCGGTGGCGCTGTCCCCATCGGCGGCGAAAAGGTCTGAAGACCGGGTCGAAGCATCACTTAGCCGAAACTAGACAGCCTATCTGCGCCAAGTCCGGAACTTTCGGATCACATGCCACTCGGCCGAACGAGCCATCTAT
>JBCLEL010000193.1:0-4708 GCA_038913435.1 Chloroflexota bacterium | reverse complement strand
TTGAGTGACAGATGAGCAGCGAGTTCAAGGTCTTGGAGTTTGAAAAGCTACCGGTGGTCGACCACGGCAACGGCGTGATGTCGAGGTTGCTGATCGGCCGCCATAATAGTGTTGAGAATCTGACAACTGGTATTACTAACTTCCCGCCGGGGACGAAGATCGCCTTTCATTACCACAATTGTGACGAGTCGGTCCTGATTCTCGCGGGCACAGCCGTTGCGGAGATCGCCGGTCAGCGCTTTCCGCTGAATCAGTATGACACCACCTACGTGCCGGCCGGCGTGGCGCATCGCTTTATCAATGACAGTGACAGGCTGATGACGATGATGTGGATTTATCCAACCGGCTACGTCACTCGCACTTTTGTTGAGACCGGCGTGACGGTGGAACATTCGTCGCGCGAAGACCAAGCGGCCACCACGGCCGGGGATTAGTCATCCCATCCGCCGGCGGACAAGGCGACCGCTACGTCTTTTGCTTTTGCTCGGCGAGATCGGCCCCGCAGATCGCGCACCTGCGACGCTTCACCACCGGACCCCGCATCTCAACCTCTACCCGAGGGTGGGTGCAGGTTGCCGGATCAACTGGCGCCTTGGCAGCTTCTTCTTTCTGCCACGGCAGCTTAATCCCGAAAGGCATAGGTCACCCCTCTAGCTGAACGGCGTTGCGCCATCATCCGCGCCGCAGCGCAACGCCCCTACCCGCCGGCTCGATCAGCCAGGCGAACAATGAAACTCGATGCTCGGTTACTTTCAACATATCACGCCGGTTGGCGCTGTCAAGCTAAACCGTAGGCTGGGAATCCAACCCGTTGCTAAAAGGTCTTGTGACCAGTACTAGCGTAACAGTTCAGATTTGAGGGGAAAGTTGGAGCTTCTGTCTGGGAGCGCAGGCATCTTGCCTGCAAACGGGGCGGGCGAGGACGCCCGCGCTCCCAGGAAGAATCATCCGCGTCGTGGTAGTCGAGCATCCATCAGGCAGTCACACCCCAAGTCGTGCCGCAAAAACTCACCCACCGAAATCTGAACACTTACATTGTAGCCGGTACGTTGATGGCATTAGAATGGTTGGTGACCTGATTGTTTTCGCAAACATAATAAGGTAGTGAGGGCCAGGGTCAGCCCGAATAGTGCGGCTCTGAAGCGGAATTTCAACACCGCTTGGTAAGCAAACCCAGACTGGAGCAACCGAACATGCGTCAAATAAAGATCATCGTCGAAAAACACCCCGACGGATACATAGCCTATCCGCTCGGGGTGAAGGGAGTAGTCGTCGGTGAGGGTGACACTTATGAAGAAGCGTTGGCCGATGTGAAGTCAGCCATCAAATTTCATATTGAAAGCTTCGGAGATGACGTTCTTGAGGTTGAACCTCCGGTGCTTGACGCCTTCGTCGCTGACGCTCGTGTGTAGGCTCAGTGACCAAATTCCCGGTTGACGCGCCGAAACAGTAAGGCTGTAGGATTTGAAAGCTTTCTATGACAATGGAAGATTTACAGCGATTTCTCGACATTAGATCATCCGGGGTCTCTTTGGCTCCCAATGTCGCAATGAAAGACCTCTACGGAGGGGTGATGCTGGGCGTCGCCGCCGGCAACGCGCTTGGCCTGCCGGTCGAAGGGCATTCCCGCCGCGCAGTCTGGGCACGCTTCCCCGGCGGCTTGCGTGAGGTGGCCATTGCCGAGCGCGAGTGCCCCTGGGATGACGACCTGGCGCAGACGGCTATACTGGCGGAGGCGCTGTTGGCCGGCGACGAGCTTGATCTCACAGATCTAGCTGTCCGACTCGTCCGCTGGGCTGATGGGAATGGCCGTGGCATCGGTAACCTCACCCACCGAGTGATAGCCAAGCTAGCTTCTGGGACCCCGGCCGGTGCCGCGGCACGCCTAGTGTGGGAAGGGGCCGGACGCGGTCTAGCCGGGAACGGCGCGGTTATGCGCTGCGCGCCGGTGGCCTTGCGCTGGCGAGAGTCGGGTCGCCGTCTGATAGAGGAAACGAAGAAAAGCGCGCTCGTCACCCATTACGATCCACGCTGTGTCTGGTCAGCAGTAGCCTTAAACGGGGTTATCGCTTTGTCCTTGGTGGGGGTGTCTCCAGACCTTGAACAACTGGCCGCCCTATTGGACGGCACCGGCGCGCCGGCGGAGGTCGGTACAGCGGTCCGTAGAGCGCAAGGGTGCAGTCTGCAAGACCTTGACTTGGATAATCAGACCGATATGGGTTATACGCTAAAAGCTATGCAAGTGGGACTTTGGGCGTTTCAACAGGAAAGCGATTTTGAGAGAGTCTTGGTTGAGGTTATAAACGCCGGCGGCGATACCGACACTAACGGTGCAGTCGCCGGCGCGGTGATGGGGAGTCATGTTGGACAGGCCGGAATTCCGCCGCGATGGTTGGATAATATCCGTGATACGGACTATTTGATTCACCTGGCTGACCGGATGTTTGAAGCGGCCGGCTGAGGTCTGGCCGGTGGCCGAACAAGTCTTACGATACACTTTGTGGTTAGACAGATTCGCAGGGAATAAATTTGACTTCGCGTCTGCGGTTTGTCTATCCTTTGGATGCTTGTCCATACCTTGCCAGTAGTTGTTAGGAGGTCTCTTGGTCGAACCAGTCAATATCAGCATCAATTACTGTTGCGAATGAGGATATGAGCCGCAGGCCGTGAGCCTGACTGAGAAGCTGTTGCTAGAGTTTGGCCCGGACATCAAGTCACTTACGATAATACCGGGATCGGGCGGGATATTTGATGTACATATCAACAATAACTTGTTCTTCTCTTCTTTTCGGGATGGAGGATTCCCTGAGTTTGATGATGTTAAGCGGTTCGTTCAAGATGAGCTGAAGGAGCGGTAAATAGAGACGGGCTTGCCTGTCCAGGCAAGCCCGTTTTGGTTATCACGACAGCAAAAGAACGCTACGGTTCGACGACGATCTGCCCTTCCCTTAGGCCAGAGACCACCTCGGTGAACTCGGTATCGTTGATGCCGACCTCAACGTCCACCTCTTGCCGCCGGCCGGTGGTAGAAAGCACTCGGACAAACCGCCGGCCGCCAAAGAAACGGATCACCTTGTTCGGGATGATGAGCACGTTTGCCTTATTTTGTACCTCGATAGTGACGTTAGCTAGGGAGCCTACCTCGACGGTGGTGGGACCATTGTAGGTGAGCCTCACGGTTCGGGCACCAGACCCTTCGCCGACGGCGGGACTAACGCCTAGCGAAGGTATGCTAATCACCTGGCTCGTAAAGGTCTCAGCCGGCAGCGATGTTACGACAAACTTAGCCGGCTGCCCAATCTGGACTTTGCCCATGTCCACTGAGCTAACATCCAACGCTATCACCAGTGTCTTTGGGTCAGAGATGGCTACAACCGGCCGGTACGCTGGAATCGGATCGCCGGCGCGCCCGTTGGTCGAGATGACTATTCCGTCAAATGGCGCCTTGATCTGAGCGGCTGCCAGCTGCTCATTCAACTGGTCCAGCCTGAGTTTGGCGAGCTCAAGCTGCTTCTCTTGGAGAGATACGATGAAGGTTTTTGGCCTAGCAGCTTTGGAATCTTCCACCGTCTGGTCATACTTTGCTTTGGCCGCGTCCCGAGCGGCTTTCGCACTGGCCAACTGTTTCTTTGCTAGCTCGGCGTCCTGGTTTTGGGACTCCGGCAACTGCGATAGTCGGGTGTAAGCAGCGGCTCGCGCTGCCTTAGCCGTGTCCAACGCCCGCTCGGCCACCGATATGTCTTCCGGCTTGGCGCCGGCTTTCACCTTTTCCAGCGCGTTCAGCGCGGCATTCAAGGTCAATTCCGAGTTACCAATCGTTGCGTTCTTCGTCTGGCACGCGATACTCGTAGGGTTACTGCCACAGGTTGAGTCACGGTCCAATTGGGCAGACCAGAGATTGGTCCGGGCTTTCTCGACTTCGACTTCGGCCGCTTTTAGCTCGTCGGTGGTCGGCTTGCTCTTCAGTCTGGCCAGCGCGTCATCGGCGTTCTTGACGGTGGCGTCGGCTGCTATGTAGGCTTGGCGAGCCGAGGCCAGGCTGGCCGATCCAGACGGATCTACCTTATCGAGATCAGTTACCGCTTTGGCGTAAGCTGCCTCCGCGCTGGCTAGCTGAGCACTTGCCGAAGCTAGCTGGCCTGGCTGCGAGGCCCGTTGCTGTTCATTGGCGGTTGACTCGTCGTATTTCGCCTTTTCCACCTGTAGTTGAGCTATCTCAATCGCGATCTGCGCCTGCGCGATCTGTGACTTGAGGTCGCCGGTTTCGAGTTCGGCCAACAGATCGTTTGTCTTTACCTTCTGGCCTTGTTCTACCCGGATATTGGCTAACCGTCCAGCTTGCTTGAAGTACAACTCTTGTTCTTTGCTGGAAGCGACGCGCCCCAGGGCCTTAATTTCTTGGACAATTGAGCCGAGCTTTACCTGATAGGTCGGACGATTGGCGCCGGGCGGGGTTGGCAGCGGCGTGGGTGTGGGAATCTCCTCGATGAGCCGCACGCAACTCGTTACAAACAGCATCGCGACGACCAAGACAACCACCATCCGCATAAATGATTGCAATCGCATTTTTCTCCTACCAGCTCCCCGTCAACGCTTCTAATAAAATACCCTGACATCGCGTGAAGCCAAATGAACATCTAGCAAGATATATGCCTAGCGCATAATCAGATGACATTTTCGGGAATACCGTTTTCAAGGTAGGGGCGAC
>JBCLEL010000192.1:0-4734 GCA_038913435.1 Chloroflexota bacterium | reverse complement strand
GGTTTCTTCCATCGGATTATTCGAAATAGTGCATTACTTATCCTGGGTAACAGTGATTTTGATAACTGCGACATTGCTGACCGGCTGTGTAGAATTGCTCCCGCGGCCGACGCCGACGGAATTGCCGCGCGCCACCGCGACGCCGACCAAAAGCCAGACGACGGTTGAGCAGGCCACACCGGTCGTAAAGGCCGTCACGCTAACGTCCTACAACTCGCCAACTACTGTTTCTGCGCTCATCTCGTCACCGACACCAGCGCCTCCATCTGCGACTGTCACTAGCACGCCTACGCCGACTAAAACGGTGACGCTAACCCCCGGCGGCGAGCAGTATCGTGAGGCATTCAGCCAGGCGGTCGCAAAGCTGGACCAGGTCGGATCTTTTCGTTTCACCGTTGAAGAGCGGCATAAGGTAAATATAGCCGGCTCGGAGATGGTCTTCGCCTATACTGGTCAAGGAGCCTCCGGTGGAAAGGACCGGTTTGTGTCAGTCATGCAGGGCGCGACCGACGCTATGTTCTACGTCGAGATAGATGGGGAAAATCGCGTCTGCTTTGACAATCGTGGTCCGATCAAGGAATGTACCCCATTTCTCGGAGGCCCCAGACGCGGGGCATCTCCATACGCCTTGATCGAGTATCTGCGTCAGGCGGAAGCTGTCGAGCTACGACCGCAAGCTAGCACCCAAACTAAAATTATGACCCTCCGTTATCGGCCTTCAATCTCACGTATGGCCGCTGTTAGTTCCGAGCACGCAAAGGCGCTAGATCAGGTTGTTGCCGTCGAAGGTGAGCTGACAGTTGATACTGCGACTGGCCTACCTACCAGTCAGTCCGTCGAAGTGGTCTTAAGGACGCCCGGCGGTGAGGAGCGTGTCACCGCCGCTATGCAGTTTGGTAGCTATGGCGATCCATTTGATCCAAAGATTTTCCGACCCCGTGGCGGTTAGACGATGTGGACTGACAATTCGTCTCAGTATCGGATTGCTTTAGTCGGCTCGGCTGATGCGATAGCCGGCGAAGTGCTAAAGGTGATGCACGAGCGCCAGTTGCCAATCAACGAGCTACGAATTATGGTCGCCGGCTCCAGCGACCGTCGCCGCTTCCTATTTCAAGAAAACGCGCTGCCAATCATCGAGGTCAGCGTCGGTGGTTTTACAAACCTGGATGCGGTGATTTTCCTCACCTCGGCTGATATTAGCCATCAATATGCGGCGCAGGCTCTTCAGAATAATGCAATCGTCATTGACGCGACACCGGCTCTACGCCGGGATCCGCGAGTTCCCTTGATTGCCCCAGGCGTCAACAGCGACCTTCTCAACCTCCATCCACGAATAGTGGCTATCCCTAGCCCCTTGTCAATTGCGATGGCGATGGTCTTGAAACCTTTGCATACGGTCGTGGGGGTAAAGCGGGTAGATGCTACCGCGATCTTATCAGCGGCGGGGATGGGCACCGCCGGTGTCGAAGAGCTGAATAGCAATGTCAGAGCCGTGACCGCAGGACGTTCGATCGCGCCGCATGTATTCCCTCACCAGCTAGCCTTCAATTTGTTGCCCGAGACCGACGTATTCCTCGACAACGGGTTCACTCACGACGAATGGCAGACCTGGTTTGAACTGCGCCGGTTGCTAGAAGACGACGAGCTAAATGTGGCGATGACGGCGGTCCGGGCGTCGGTGTTTCTCGGTGACAGCGTTGCAATGCGGGTGGCGCTGAAGGGACGAATCGAAGTTGATGATATTCGCCGGCTGCTGGCCGGCGCGCCTGGAGTAAAAGTCCTGGATGATCCGGCCGTCAGCCTCTATCCTCAACCCTGGGCAGCGGCGGGCCAAGACGAAGTGCTGGTCGGCCGGTTGCGCGAAGATTACACCGAGCGATACACGGTGATGTTGTGGATCAGCTACGACAATGTAAGGCGGGGCATCGCCATTCCATGTGTTGACGCGCTTGAAGCACTGTTGGAGAGCTAGAGGTGGACAAACTCCTCGACTTCGAGGACAAAGACGGTGGCGCCGCCAATCTGAACTTCAACCGGATAGGGCATGTAGAACTCGCCCGGCTCCATCACCGGCGGCAGCGGGTTTATATATTGGGTCCGGGTCTGACAATTGGCTTGGATGACGGCCAGCACTTCATCAACCTGTTTGGCATCCACACCTAAAAGAATAGTGGTGTTGCTCTCCTTTAGAAAACCGCCGGCGGTGTTAATCCGAGTGGCGCGGTAGCCCCGCTTGGTCAGCGAGTCCAGCAGGCCAGGCGCGTCGTCGCTGTGCACTATTGCCAACACCATATTCATCATTTTGCTCTTCTCCCCTAGCTGTTTGGCCTGATCGGCTCGACACCTCATCCCCCGGCCCCTTCTCCTCGCAGGAGAAGGGGAAATGATTAGTGGGGGACACCCCCACATCCCCCGGCAAGGGCTTCGCCCCTGCACCCCTTAGAGCGCCGCCCAGTACAGCCTAAGACCTCGTTTGGGGTAACACTAGCCAATCGCGCCACCTTTCCTCGCCTTAATGCCTCGACACTCCAGTTCTTCAACAATTAGAATCCAAATTTGTTGTTCAATTGATTGTATTCTGCCTGAGGCGTCTACGACTCGCCATCGCATTGGGTCGGCCTCGGCCATCGCTCGGTACCCGCCGGCGACGCGCTGGTGAAAGGCCAGGGTCTCGGTCTCAAATCTGGCCCATTCAGTACTACTGTTGATTTTCCTTTTTAGTCCGACCGCCGGGTTGATGTCGAGCAGAAATGTGATGTCGGGTGTCAAATCGTCGGTGGCAAAGCAGTTCAGTCCTGTCACTTCATCAATTGACAGGCCACGACCGTAGCATTGGTAGGCGATTGTAGAGTCAGCGTAACGGTCGCAGACCACTATCTTACCCTCAACGAGGGCCGGTCTCAAGACCTCTTCCACTAGCGCGGCCCGCGAGGCGTTGAAAAGCAGGGCTTCTACCCGACCGCTCAATCGGGGGCCGTCCTTGGCCCGGACCAGGTCTCGGATAATATCACCTAGAGCAGTTCCGCCAGGCTCGCGAGTAAGCAGCACATCGAACCCATCACTCGAAAGCCGGTTGACCAGCTTTTCGCTTTGGACGCTTTTTCCGGAACCTTCTGGGCCTTCAAAGGTGACAAACAATCTAATAGTCTAACGCCCGCGCGGTTCGCGGGATAGTCTGACCCGGCGGTTTGGCTCTCGACCGAAGCTGCGCGATGTCACCTTGAACCGCTCGGCTATCTGGTGTTGCAGCCGGCGGACATAGGCGTTCTGCGGCGACAGCTCGGTGCTCTGACCATTCTTTATCACGAAATCGGCCGCCTTTTCCGCTTCCTCCAAAGCCTGGGCGACCGGGTCTGCTTGAACATCCAGGTCGTAGATGCTCGCCAAACTCTGAGCAATCTGATGCACAGTGTTGCTCTTCAACACGTGGATAGGGATACCGGATGCCTCAGCGTCACGCAGAGGGGCCGGCTTCTTTCGGAAGTAGTTTTTCAGGGTGAGTACCGCTTCAGCCTCGTTTACGTCGCGGACGACATCAATCGGCAGTTGTAGCTCCTGGCTGGCCTGCTCCAACTTCGAGTGGCTGATTCCGTAGGGATAAACACGAACAGCGTGGGACCCAGGGCCGAAGGGATGGCGTCCGGCTGCCAACCCTGGCGCCTCTTGAAGCTCTTCCTCTTCGTCTAACACTATGGACGGCTCCGCGAAATGGCTGACCGATTCTTCAACACGCACCTTACCGTCAGGTCCCAGATACCGGATCTGGGGCCGTATAGTGCGTCCCCGCAGGATAGCGTCAACCGTGCTGGCGACATCCGGGTGGACCGCCACTCGATCCCAGCTCTGCAACTCAACCACCACGTCGAAGGTTGGCGGCGCTTTCCGCTCAAGGATGGACTTCTGAGTGCCACGCCGGCGCGCCTCCTCGTCGCTCAACGTTACGCTCTGAATACCTCCGATAAGGTCTGACAGGGTTGGGTTCAGCATCAAGTTTTCAAGGGCGTTGCCGTGAGCAGTGCCCACCAACTGCACTCCGCGCTCGGCGATAGTCCGGGCGGCGACGGCCTCGAGCTCGGTGCCGATCTCATCAATGATGATGACCTCCGGCATATGGTTTTCCACCGCTTCGATCATCACCGCGTGTTGCAAGGCCGGCATCGGCACTTGCATGCGGCGCGCGCGACCGATGGCTGGATGGGGGATGTCGCCGTCACCCGCGATCTCATTCGAGGTGTCAACCACGATGACTCGCTTGCCGAGGTCGTCGGCCAGGACGCGAGCAACCTCACGCAACATCGTTGTCTTGCCGACGCCCGGCCGGCCCAATAGCAGGGTGCTCTTCCCAGACTCGACCAGGTCGCGGATAACGCCAACGGTCCCATAGACTGCCCGCCCGATCCGGCAGGTCAGACCGACTATGTGCCCTTTGCGATTGCGAATCGCGCTGATCCGATGGAGCGTTCGTTCGATGCCGGCCCGGTTGTCGCCGCTAAACTCGCCAATTCGCTTAATCACCCATTGGATGTCAGCCTCATTCACTTCGCGGTCGCTCAGACCGACTTCTTGGTGATAAAAGCGCGCCGCCGGCAAACGACCAAGGTCCAGTACGATCTCCAACAGGTTGTCACGGTCACCTAGCTCTCTCAACTTTGGGACGATGTGGGGAGGTAGCGCCTCTAGCAGCGCGTCGAGGTCATCGGTGATCCGTTTCTGAAAGATCGCTATTTCTGACAT
>JBCLEL010000191.1:0-4759 GCA_038913435.1 Chloroflexota bacterium | reverse complement strand
GTCCGCCGGATTGTGGAATGGTCTTCACGACTCGCCTGGCTCGACCTGCCAGATAGCGGCGGCGCGATCTGTCGCCGGAGCCGTACCTTGCCGACCGGGGGCTGCAATGATGCTGCGGAATTGAGTCCTGTACAGTTTGGCGTACAACCCTTCCCGTTGCAGAAGATCATAGTGGACGCCTTGTTCGACCAACCGTCCTTTCTCCATCACCAGTATTAAATCGGCAGCCAGGATTGTGCTGAGCCGGTGGGCGATAACCAGGCTGGTCCGGCCCTCCATCACCCGCTTCAACGCCTCCTGGATCAGCGCCTCTGATTGGGAATCAAGGTGGGAGGTCGCCTCGTCTAGCACCAAGATGCGTGGATCTTTCAAGATCACGCGAGCCAAAGCGACCCGTTGCTTTTCGCCGCCGGATAGCCGGTAGCCCCGCTCGCCCACGACCGTTTCGTACCCATCAGGTAGTGAGATGATGAATTCATGAATATTGGCCGCCCGGCAGGCGCTTTCGATCTCCGCCTGCGTCGCATCTGGCTTGGCATATAGCAGGTTCGCCCGAATGGTATCGTGAAATAGGTAGGTCTCCTGGGTGACCATGCCGATGTTGTCGGAGAGCGCGTCCAGCTTCAGGTCAGGGAGGTCGTATCCGTCAATCAAGATCCGACCGCGGGTGGGATCGTATAAACGTGGCAAAAGGTAGGTAGTCGTCGTTTTGCCGGCGCCGCTTGGGCCGACCAACGCCGCCAACTGGCCCGGCCGGATCTCAAAGCTCACATCCTGCAACGCCCAGCGCGGCTTCTCTGGCTCGGCATCGGCCGGCAGTTCGGGACGAACGGGCCTTTCCGGTCGCCGGCCATCGCCTTCGCTCAGACTTACGGTGTGGCCGCGACCGCCCCAACTGAACCTCTCCACATCGCGGAGACCAACTGCGACCGGCCCGTCGGCGCCTTCCAGCGCCTTGTAGGAAAACCAGACATTTTCAAAGCGGACGTGGCCCTCCACCCGCTCCGGCCTGTCCGCGTTTGGGCGCTCCCGAATTTCGAGCGGCAGGTCTAGCACCTCGAACACCCGCTCGAAGCTCACCATCGAGGTTGCAAACTCGACCCTGGCGTTCGTCAGAGAGGTTATTGGCCCGTATAGCTGCGACAGGTAGGCGCCAAACGCCACAATGGTGCCGACGGTAAACTCACCACTCAGCACCAGTTGTCCGCCGAGCCAGAATACCACCGCCGTTCCAATGGCGCTAACCAGGCTCAGTCCCATAAAGAACCAGCGGCCGATCAACGATTGGCGAACACCGATGTCCCTCACCTTAGCCGCTCTATCGGCGAAACGAGTGTTTTCAGCGGCGGCGCGGCCAAAGAGCTTGACCAGCAACGCGCCGCTCACGTTCAGTGTCTCGTTCATCAAGGCGTTCATCTGGGCGTTGAGGTTCATATGCTCGCGGGTCAACTCGCGCAGGATGTTTCCCACTCGCCTAGCCGGAAGAACAAAGAGCGGAAGGATCGCAATGCTGATCAGTGTCAGTCGCCACTCCAGTGAGAGCATGATTACGAGCACCGCGATCAGGGCGACAACATTGGAGATAATGCTGATTGACGTACTGGTAATGGCTTGCTGGGCGCCAACCACATCGTTATTCAAGCGCGACATAATCTCGCCGGTCTTGGTATTGGTGAAGAATCGCAAGGACATCCGCTGTAAGTGAGCAAACAGGTCGCGGCGCAGAGTGAAGATAATCCCCTCGCCGATGGTAGAACCCAGATAGCGTTGGAGAACGCCTAGCAAGCCATTTGCCAGCGGGATACCAACCATCCCCAGCGCCAACAGGTTTAGCCGGCCGTAATCGCCATTAGGCAGGGCGTGGTCAATCAGGTCGCGGTATAGCAAAGGTGGAACCAGCGATAGTAAGGTGATGCACAGAATGGTGGCTAGCATGCCGACGATCCGAAACAGGTGAGGTCGCCCGTAGGCAGCTACCCGCCGGACCAAGGCCCAACTTATCGAAGGACGGTCCTGCTTGTCATCGTGCCGGATGAATGCCCACCAGCCTCCATCGTGCATCATCAGGCTATGTAAACCCCATTGAGCGCGACGCTTTTGCCCTCACGATAGGCAGCTCTACCTTCCTCGATGCGCTGGCCTAGCTCGGAATCGTGTTCGTCCTCGAGGTCCTCAAGCAAGTCCATCATAGCGTTGTAACGGTCTATAGAAAGTAGCACTGCCGCTGGCCGGCTGAATCTAGTCACAATTATTGGCTTGTCAGTCCGGTTGAGTTCATCGAGCACCGCCAATATGCGGTCTCTTACCTGGCTTGTTGGCATAATCTTGACTGTCATTGTCTCACCTTTTTCGTACGTTAAGGATTGTACACCTCTCTTCGTAACAGTTCAGATTTCGGTGGACGTACTTGCCCCCGGCGTCGGTTTAGTAGGGGCGAATGGCCATTCGCCCTCTTCGGCCCGCGGACAACCCTCACCCCCTATAATCCCCTCTCCCGCTCGCCGCGGGAGAGGGGGAATTTGGCTGGGGGACACCCCCAGACCCCCGGCAGAAGGTCTCCCAAGGCGACCCTCTGCACTCCCCTTCCCTGGCGGTGAGGATTGCGAAAACTCCTCGAATCTGAACAATTACCTCTCTTCGTGCTATCATCATTCGACCGTTGAAGACCACAAATATCGCAATTGGAGGGACCGATATGCCAACCCCAGAGGAAAAACTCAAGCAGCTAGGTATAGAATTGGGAACTCCACCGATGCCGCTGGCTAACTACGTGCCGGCTGCCCGCACCGGCAACCTGCTGTTTCTGTCGGGTCATGGCCCGAAACGTGGCGAGTTTCTGGGCAAAGTGGGCAAAGACCTGACTGTCGAGCAGGGCTATCAGGCCGCCCGCTCGGTCACCGTCAACCTTCTCGCCTCCTTGAAGGCCAACCTCGGCGAGCTAAGCAGGGTCAAGCGGATTGTCAAAGTTGTTGGCTTCGTCAACTCGGCCGGTGGTTTTACTCAGCAGCCGCAGGTGGTCAATGGTTGCTCGGACCTGTTGGTCGAGGTATTCGGTGACGCCGGCAAGCACGCCCGCTCGGCGGTAGGCATGGCCGAGCTACCGGGTAACATCTCGGTTGAGATCGAACTGGTCGCTGAGGTCGAGTAGCGCCTTATCAGCAGCCGGCCGACGGGGCGAGCTCTAGCGTCGCGGGCTTAACTCAGGTGGAGTCTCGGCCACCAGATGACCGCGAATCGGCAGCACATCCAGGTTGTATTGCTGCCGGCTGCTCTGACCATAGATCTCGGCCAATCGGCCAGCTATCTTACTGAAGTCCTCCCGTAACTCAGTAGGCGTCAGCACCTCGACCTCGGCGCCCCAGGTCAACAACCAGGGCATGATCTCCATAGTGCTTGCCAGCGTTAGGCTAAACAGCAGCGACCCGTCCGGCTGTGGCGTCAATCGTTGGCTCGGATGCCAGCGGGTTTCCTTCACCCGGCTGGCGACCAGGTTGCTAAAGCGGGCGGTGATCTCGACCTGGCCAGCGCCGGCTACAATGCCCCAGGCGGCGCTGAGATGATCGCCGGCTTTCCAATCAGCCGGCGGTTCAAATCGCTGATCGGTCAGCTCGATCCGGCTAATCCGTTCGACTTTTGTGTCCGCATCTCGCGGCTGTAATGGTCATAGCCGATGACATAGCACGACCGGGTATCAACCAACGGCTCGACAAAGTAGGGGTCGAAGTCGCGTTGATAATCTCTGGTGACCGACCCGTGCGGGCTGGTCCAGCGATACCAGATACGCACCTGCCGGCTCTCGGCCCAGGCTCGCGCCAAAACTTGCAAAGCGCGCGCGAAGGCCGGGTTGTGCGGCCGCTCGGCAATGGCTTCGACCGTCTCGACCAGATGCCGCTTGATCGGGGCCGGCATCTGTTGGGCGAGCTTCAGGAAGGCGTTTTCCACGTGAGGATGACGCTCGTCAGCGTAGCGATTGACCAGCCGCGCCGCTAGAAACAGCGCCATGCCCTCGTCGAGCGACAGGCGCAGAGGCTTCAGAAAGTAGTCCTCGACTATGCCGTAGCGTCCGCTTTCTTCCCATAGGGGAACTACGAACTCCTGGTCAATGGCGTTCAGATCACGATAGACGGTGCGGACGCTGACATCGCACAGCTCGGCGATCTGCTTGGGGCGCAGGCCACGGCTTTCCTGGCTTAACACCAGAATCAGCTTTAGCAGTCTGGCGACTCGATCACGCTTGCTGCCGGCGGCCAACTGGTCACCTCAGATATTATGGCATCAGCCTGGATGGTAGAGGTCAATTTGCCAAAGGTCAAATGAGGTTTGGGGTGCACAAAATAGGTTGAGGCATGAGCTATTCGCTGCCGAGATTGCTTTGCTTCGCTCGCAATGACAGATGATCCGCGTCTTTGCCAGGTCGCAAATAGAGGCCCCTCATACTTTTTCTCAGCCCTCGAACAGGCTGCTGAGATGGAGTCTAGCTGGCTTTAGGCAACGCGTGAAGCTGGACCGGCTCCTCACGCTCATTAACGGCAGCTTCTTTGACCAACAACCGCGCCGTTTGGTACTGCAACACTCGCTTGACAATCAGGGCAGCCGGCTCACTCACGATATACTTATGGCCGGTTGTAAGAGTGATAACGGTATCCGGTGTCTCCTCTACCGTCTCAATCAGGTCAGAGTTGACCATCAGCTCGGAACCGTTTAGCCTTGTCAACTTAATCATTTTGTTCTCCCGTCTGATCTCACTTGGATCATTGCA
>JBCLEL010000190.1:0-4789 GCA_038913435.1 Chloroflexota bacterium | reverse complement strand
GAGACGCCCGCGCTCCCAGGCTCAGCAATGGCAGGTTTTTCTCTGATTTCGACGAGCACGGTGGTATAATCGGCAACGCGGCGCCTATTCGATTTATGCGCCTTGCCATGACTAATTCGAACGGTTGATTGTTCTTTATAGGATTTCCGAGTGAACGAGCGAACTCTGCGTGTGCTTGAGTTCGGCAAGATTGTCCAGCGTCTGGCTCAACATACCTACTTCAGCGCCGGCCGCGAGTTGGCTCTGGCGGTCGCTCCCACCTCACAGCTTGACGAGGTGAGAAACCGGCTGGCCTTGACCAGCGAGGGACGCTGGTTGACTGACAATCGCCCGGACACCAGCGTCGCCGGCGCCTGTGACCTGCGGCCGGCCGTCGAGCGCGCCCGCTTGAGCGGAGTGCTGGACCCGACCGAATTCCTGGATGTGAAGGCGACTATCGCTATCAGCCATCGGCTGCGGGCCGGCCTCTCTAAGCTGACCATAAAGACGCCTCTGCTTTCGGCCAGGGCCGGCCGACTGCCGGGTCTGGGCCGGCTGGAGCGGGAGTTAGCTCGTTGTCTGAATGACCGAGGTGAGGTGTTGGACTCGGCCAGCGTGTTGCTGGGTCGCCTGCGTTCAGACGCCAAAATTGCTCACCAGCGGTTGATGGACCGCCTCAGTGAGACCATGCGGGCCAGCGCCGAGGCCGGCCTGCTGCAAGAGGCGATCATCACTCAGCGGTCCGGTCGCTATGTGCTGCCGGTCAAGGCGGAGTGCCGTCAACAGGTTCGTGGCCTGATTCACGATCAATCGGCTAGCGGCGCCACCGTCTATATCGAACCGCTGGCGACGGTTGAGTTGAACAATCGTCTGCGCCAGTTGCAGATCGAGGAGCAACACGAAATTCGCCGCATCTTGACCGAGCTTTCCAAGCGCGTTGGGGCGCATTCGGATGAGTTGACGACTACGGTGGAGCTACTGGCTGAGATTGACTTGGCGCTGGCGGCTGGCCGGCTGTCGGCCGAACATCGGGCCAGCGAGCCGGCCGTTTCCGCCGATGACCCAAATAGAGTAATGCGGCTGCGCCGAGCGCGCCATCCCTTGCTTGGCGGGTCGGCGGTCCCGATCAACCTTGACATGAGCGATGACCGTACTGTTGTCGTCGTGACCGGTCCAAATACCGGCGGCAAGACGGTTGCGCTGAAGACAGTCGGGCTGCTGACTCTGATGGCCCAGGCCGGCTTGCACCTGCCGGCGGACCCTGAAAGTCAAATCCCAGTCTTTCGTCAAGTGTTCGCTGATATTGGCGACGAGCAGAGCATCGAGCAGAGCCTTTCGACTTTTTCCTCGCACATGACCCAGGTGATCGAAGCCATGAACTCGGCCGATGGCGCCACCTTGATCTTGCTAGACGAGATCGGCGCCGGCACCGACCCGCAGGAAGGTTCGGCGTTGGCCCGGGCGGTCTTGAGCTACCTCATGACTCAAAACAGTTGGGTTGTGGTGACCACCCACTACGGCGAGCTAAAGGTATTCGCCCACGAGACCTCCGGCGTGGTCAACGCGGCGGTAGAGTTTGATCCGGGCACCCTCGCGCCGACTTACGAGCTGACCATTGGCTTACCCGGCCGCAGCAACGCGCTGGAAATCGCCAGCCGGCTTGGCCTCAAAGAATCGGTCGTCGAAACAGCGCGGACGCTGCTGGGGGCCGGCCACGTCTCGTTGGAAGGACTGCTGCAACGGGTGAGAGGGGAACTGGAAGCCGTCACCAGCCTTCGGCAACAGGCGGTGTCTGATCAGAAGGAGGTCGAACGGCTCCAGGTGGAATTGGCTGACAGGCTGGCCCAAATAGAAGCCGAGCGCCTGGCGGTAATCGAAGAGACGCGCCGTCAGACCGCCGACGAGCTAGACGACCTACGTAGCCGGATCAGGGAACTGCGCGATCAAGTCGCTGATCCCCGACCTAGTGTTAGTCGCCTTCAGGCCGGCAAGATAGTCCGAGAGTTGACCCAACAGCTCAGTTCGCTGTCGCCGGCCCCTGAGTCCGATCAGCCGGGCAGGTCAAATGGGCCGCAAGCCGGCGACCAGGTGATGGTGCGAAACCTGCGTCAATCGGGTGTCGTCGTTGCGGTCAGCGCTGATGGATACACGGCCGAAGTGCAAATGGGCAACTTGAGAGTGAAGGCGCCGGTGAGTCAGCTTGAACGGGCCGTCGTCTCGGAAGGTCCCAATTATGGCCGGAAACGGACTGGCAACGTTGTATTGCTCTCTTCCGAGCGCCACCGCGAAGTGCCGTTGCAGATGGACGTGCGCGGTTATCGGGCCGATGAGGTGGCGCCGGTGGTGGACCGATACTTAAACGACGCTTTCATCGGTGGTATGCCTTACGTTCGGATCGTCCACGGCTTGGGATCAGGCGCCCTCCGTCGGGCGGTACGCGATCACCTGGCGCATCACCCGATTGCCAAGTCGGCCCGTCCGGCAGACTCCAAAGATGGTGGTGAGGGCGTGACGGTTGTGGAGATAGCGGTTTGAATCATCATTTGGACTTGATGGGCGGCCTGGAGCGAAGCAAATGCTCCTGAGCTTGTCTGACCTGGTCCCTGGTAGCCTGGAAAACATCATCCAACTCTTCTTCGCCCTGATGGGCGCCTACGCGGCTGCTTTCTGGTTTGGCCTGGTCATCTGGACCTTCCGCGACATCCAAAAGCGGAGCCGTGACGCGGTTGTGCAGGTGCTAGCAACATTGCTTGTCCTATTCACCGGTGTCCTGGGGGCCGTGCTATACATGATATTACGACCGCCGGATACGCTAGCTGAGACTTACCAGCGCACATTGGAGGAAGAAGCGATCCTGCGGGAGATGGAATCGAGTCCTAGTTGTCCTCAGTGCCAACATGTGGTTGAAGCAGATTTTGTGCGCTGCCCGCACTGTGGGGCCGGCCTGCGGAAACGGTGCGCTGCCTGTGATCATCCGTTGGACATACGCTGGGAGATATGTCCATACTGTGGCGCTGACCAGGTCGAACGTCCAACGTCATCACCCGCGCACGCCGATTCTGAAGCGGTAGCTGTCGGGCCAACGACGACCCCAAACAATTAGCGGCCTTTGCACCACCGCTAATGAGAACCTGGTTTCGGTAGGGGCGAGGCATGCCTCGCCCCTACTGGGGACGGAGCAATGACCAGGATACCGTTATTGCGAGCGAAGCGAAGCAATCTCAATAGATACTTTTGATCTGGCAATTTGTATAAACGTAGAGGCGGGTCTCAGACCCGCCTCTACGTTTTCTGCTATCGAAGATTGGTTGAGAGAGGAACTAGACTAGCGTAATCTGAGTCTGGCGGTCGAAGGTGTGCATGCGATCCATATCGATTACTACTTCGATCTCCTGGCCGGCCTTGACCGGCAGGCGGGCATCCATCCGGGCGATGAACTCGGTTTCGCCGGTCAGAAGATAGACAAACTGCTCGCTACCCATCGGCTCGACCACGTCAATCTTGACCTTCAGGGTAGTTTCTGCTGGCGGATTCTGCACCGAGGCGCGCTCGGCGATGTCTTCAGGCCTGATGCCAAAGATAATTTCCTGGCCGATGTATTTGACCAGCTTTTCGACCTTGTCGGACGGCACCCTGACCTTGAACGTACCGCTGTCAACGTACATTGCATCAGCGGTGCCAGACACTCTGCCATCAAAGAAGTTCATCGAAGGGCTGCCGATAAAGCCGGCGACGAACATATTGGCCGGATAGTCGTAGAGGGTCTGGGGCGCCTCAAGCTGCTGCAATACGCCGTCGCGTTGCACCGCGATTCGACTGCCCATCGTCATAGCTTCGACTTGGTCGTGGGTGACGTAGACGACCGTCGTCTGCAAACGTTGGTGCAGCTTGATCAGCTCGGCGCGGGTAGCGACGCGCAGCTTGGCGTCCAAGTTTGACAAAGGCTCGTCCATCAAGAAGACGCGCGGCTCGCGGACGATTGCGCGACCGAGCGCAACACGCTGACGCTGGCCGCCCGACAATTGCTTAGGTTTGCGGGAGAGTAGAGCTGCGATGCCCAGGATTTCGGCCGCCTCGTGCACCCGGCGATCAATCTCCTTACGCGGCGTCCGGCGCAGTCTCAGCCCGAAGGCCAGGTTATCATAGACACTCATGTGGGGGTAGAGCGCGTAGCTTTGGAAGACCATCGCTATATCACGGTCTTTTGGCGCTACATCGTTTACCAAGCGTTCACCGATGTAGATGTTGCCGGCCGTAAGCTCCTCCAAACCAGCGATCATTCGCAGGGTTGTAGACTTCCCGCAGCCGGACGGGCCGACCAGAACGAGAAACTCCTTGTCCTCGACATCGATCGTCATGTCATTTACGGCAACGACCTCACCAAACTGCTTGGTGACATGGTCCAGAGTAACGCTAGCCATTTTCTATCTCTCCTTGTGTGATCTTGATAATCGTCTTTAGTTTGCGATGTATTGATCGCCTACGTCCAATTGCGATCCGTCGTAACCCGGCAAAACAGAACTTTTCGGTCACCCTGACGGGTGGGCATCAGCCAAAACCGCTTTCCCCGAATTAGTCGCGTGAAAGGCGACATCATGTCAGGAGTCCACCAGGTCTAGTCTATCTTACAGTGACTTTCACCTCCGCTCCACTTACTTTGGGGCCTGAATTGGCGATGCAATAGCCCCGTCGTCAGGGGTTGACCAGCGCGATAGAAACAGGCCCAACAGGTATCCGCGCCATTTTCGTGACGGCATTATAACACAGAATGCAAACTGTCAATCCGCTGTATGAAATTGCTAGTGCAGGT
>JBCLEL010000189.1:0-4790 GCA_038913435.1 Chloroflexota bacterium | reverse complement strand
TAGCCCCTTGACTTTATAGACCGGCTATAATGCGTAGCGGGCTGCTGTTTCCTAGCGATCACTTTCCAGATTCGTACTACCTGGAGGCGCCGGCGCAGTTGGCCATTGATTCCGAAAGTCACCTAATCGAGCAAGCGCAAAACGGCGAGTTGATCGCCTTTAACCAACTGGTCTTTCAGTATCAGGAAGGCGTCTACAACGTCGCCCTGCGACTGATCGGCGCCGGCGAACTGGCGGCTGACATCACCCAAGAGACCTTTCTTTCCGCTTACCAGAACCTGCGTCGTTTCCGAGGGGGATCATTCCGCGCCTGGCTGTTTCGCATCGCTACCAACCTCTCCTACGACCTGATCCGTAAAGGCGAAAAACGCCGCAATGAGTCGCTAGAAGCCTTGCAAGACGCCGCCGGCGATGGTGGCGCGCTGGTTGACCTCGGAGAAACGCCGGAGGATGGCGCATTACGCCGAGAACTGGTCGCAGAGATCAAGCGTGGATTATTGACTCTGCCGGTCGAGCAACGGGCTACATTGATACTTTGCGATATTCAAGGAATGAGCTACGAGGAGATTGCCGTTACCACTAGCGCCTCGCTTGGCACGGTGAAGTCACGACTGAGTCGAGGACGCGCTCACCTTCGTGAGTTTCTTATGGCCCGGCGGGAACTTTTGCCAGGCCAATTCCGTCAGAAAGTATGATAGCGATGTTTGCGTGATGAACATGACTGGCGAAAGCGAGACAAGAAGCGGCGGTTCCATCCCCCATCTGGGTGATGACCTGCTATCCGCCTACCTAGATTCTGAGAACAGCGCCGAAGAGCGCATGCTGGTGGAAAGGCACTTGCCGGCCTGCGTCGAGTGCTCTACTAGGCTCAACGGGCTGCGTACAGTAGTAGCGGCGCTCAAGGCGTTGCCAGTCGCGCCAGTGCCCAGGTCATTCGCTATACCAGCGACAACGGCTAAGCCGGCGTTGTCCTGGTTCTACCGGCTGCGTCTGGCCAGCGCGGTAACGTCATTCGTGTTCATCGCGCTGCTCGTCTTCAATATCGCCTATATCAGCGTGCCACTCGGCGAAGTCACCCTAAAAGCCGAATACCCAGCCTCAATATCAACGATGGTTCCCCAGAGCATCCAGTCAGGCGCCGACGCGGCCAAATCGGCCGGCCTCGGTGAGAGAGCCGCCGTTGAGCGGGCAGCCGCTCCAGCGGCCTCCGCGAGCGCCACTGGCGCCGCCGAGCCAGAGCGGGAGATGGCCAGCACGGTGTTTGAGGTCAAGGTTGTGCCTACGCCTTCGCCGCTAGCTGGCTACGAGTGGTATCTACTCACCGTTGCGGTGGCGCTCGGCCTATCAACCTACGGACTCTGGTTAGCCAAACTACGACAGTAGCGCCGCTATTTTGCGTAAGTGTTCAGATTCCAGAGGTTTCGTCCTCCTCTCTACCAACAGTTAGGTGAGGCCGACCTCATCCCCCTGACCCCCTTCTCCTCGCAGGAGAAGGGGGAACTCCACTCGTGGGGGACACCCCCACATCCCCCGGCAAGGGTTCCGCCCTTGCAACCCGTTGTGTTTCCACCAATCGGATGTCGCCGGACACGAGATGAGCTTAGATTGATGCGCGTGCGCCTGCAAAACTGATCCCCCTAAATGTGAACACTTACTATTTCGCCAACGGATACTCTAAAAGCAGCGTGTCAAACGCCAGTCGGTGTGGCACGTTTGCCCGCAGGTATCGCACAGTCCGGCGCACCAGCCGGAGCCCTCGCACAAACTCTTCCTCATTGACCTCCGCGGCCGGCGTGGCCCGGTTCGCGGAGTCAGACCGGGCCAGCAGACACTCCCATAACGAAGCCGCCCACAAGTCCAGCCGCTCCTGGCCGGCAATCGGATCCCGGCCCCAGTAGGCGACCAGTTCAGGTGAAAGTCGCAAGCGGCTGGCAATTGACTGGCTGAATAGTTCGATTGGCTCCCGCGAATGGCGTTCGGCGAGTTCAGCGACGGCCGGGTCTCGCGCAGCTTCGATGGCCCAACCAGGCCGGCCGCGAGCGAGTTGCGCGAGACGGTGTGCAGTCAAGTCATCGCATTCGAGCGACTCGGTCAGATAACGTCTGATTGCCGCCGGCCTGACCGGCGCGAAAGCGACATGCCGGCAACGCGATGCCACTGTATCAATAATCTGGCTGGCGTCGGTAGTTGTCAGAACGAATACTGTATGGGCCGGCGGCTCCTCCAACTCCTTCAGCAGCCGGTTAGCGGCGTCAATTTGCAGCCGTTCAGCGTTTTCGATCAGGTACACCTTCCAACGACCCAAGAAGGGGCGTCTCGCGGCGTCGTGCAACATTCCGCGTACCGCCCGGATTGAGAGAAGCTGGCGGGGCCCTTCTTCTCTGGCCGGCTCGTCGTCGCCGATCCAGTTGCCCTGATTCCGCAAGTTGAGGATTTTGAAGTCGGGATGGGAGCCGGCGAAGACCCGGCGGCAGCTATCGCACTCGCCACAGGCGGCGCTGCCAGGACGCTGGCAGTTCAGCGTCGCAGCCAGTTCGACCGTTGCGGTGCGCTTGCCCACCCGCGTTGGGCCAGTGAATAGATAGGAATGAAATGGCGTTCCTCTGGCTGCGCTCCGCCGGAGCAGATTGATGGCGGTCTCGTTTCCAACCAGTTCCAAGCTCTTAGCCCAATACAGACTATCTAACGAATCGCCTGGCGCTTCATATCCTCAACCTGAGCCACAAACTCACGATGCGCCCTATTGACCTCTGCAACGCTGGCTCCCGGATCATTGACTCTTTTCAATAGTGTGGCCTCCGCTTCGAGCATTGGCCTGCAGAGGCTAGCGACGGCGCCGGCAATCTCGATGGGCACTATCGCCACCCCGTTAGCGTCGCCGTGTAGAAGGTCACCTGGCCGGACCTCCTGGCTGGCTAGGGTGACAGGAACATCGAAGTTAACGAATCGCGCATAGCCATGGGAACAGATGACCTGGCTGGCGAAGCAGGGAACCCCTAGCCGTCGCACCGCCTCAATATCGCGGCCAGCGCCATCGGTGACAAGTCCCACGCAGGCGAGCTTTTTATAGATGGCGCAAGCGATGTCCCCAAAGATGGCGGCAATCGGCGGCTGCTCCAGCGATTGCAGCACGATCACCCGTGGCTCAGGCTTGCCGGCCAGCGCGCTCAACCTTTCGTCGAAGGTCAAGGCTCGACCGGACGACGCGCCGGTGTAGGTCCCAGTGACAGCAAAGCCGACCATCGGCGGCATCTCAGGGAAAAGCGCGCGAACCGATCCTTTCAAATAGCCCTGGTGATGTGGCCGAACGTCGAATAGCTCGATCACGTTACAAACGGTTGCGGTGTCAAACTGCCTCAGCTTTTCGATGGTGGCGCCCATGTCTGATGATTGATTCCCACCGATTGAAGTATGTCTTTCGGTCACGCTACGCTGCCTCCTTTGATTGTAAATTTAAGATTGCGTCGTTTCGCGGCGTCGTTTCGCGGCGTCGTTACGCGCTCCAGGCGCTGTCCGGCTCGACTACTTGCCAGGTCGCTAGGTGCTCGATCACCGGCTTCAAGTTGCTCCAGGTGGTCGGAATCGCCCAGAAGAGACCAAGCTCCTCGTCGCTATTGTTGACGACCTGGTGTTTGCTGCCTTCTGGAATCATGACAACATCGCCGGCTCGGATCTCGTGCGGCTCGTCGTCAATCATGACCAAGCCGCGTCCCTTGAAGATGTAATAAAGCTCTTCCTGACCCGCATGCTTGTCCAGGTGATTGTGGCCGTGCGGACGGACGAAAAACAGGCCGGCGGAAAACTGCGTCGCGCCACAGGTGCTATCGGTGACCATAACGCTGTCCCTATTCATGCGGTCAGGCGACTCTATCAACGGCACATCAGTGATTCGGAAGACGACTTTCGGTTTCACTGGCATGTCTGAACCCTCCTTAACCAGATAGATCATTTGCTGTTGACAGCTTGCTCTCCCAAGTAGAGCCGTTTGTTTTGCTCTTCGGCTCGCGCGGGTACGAGCTAATCGCTTCAACTACAGGTATAACCGCCGTCAATCACCAGGACGTTGCCAGTCATATAGCTTGAGGCGTCGGATGCCAGATAGATGGCCGCGCCTTCAAGCTCCGATGGCTCGCCGGCCCGCCCCATCGGAGTCAACGACATCCAGTATTCATAGCGTTGTGGATCGTCCTCTCTCATCTTCAGGACCGGTGGGGTCAACATATAGCCGGGAGCAATCGCGTTGACGCGGATGCCATATCTGGCCCACTCCGCCGCCAGTGTCTTTGTCAGCATGATGACCGCCGCCTTAGCTGAGTTATAAGCTACTTGCGGCTGGGGAACAAGCACCGTCAACCCGCAAATGCTTGCGATGTTGATGATGCTCCCACGCCGTTGCCGGGCCATCGGCCGGAAGGCTGCCTTAGCCAGGATGAAACTGCCATACACGTCAATCTCATAGACGCGCTTGAACTCGGCGAGCGGTGTTTCTTCGGCCGGCGCCTGGATCGAGATACCGGCGTTGTTCACCAGTACGTCGAGGTTGCCCCAGGCATCAACCACCGTCTCCGCCACCCTTTCCCCGTCTTGTTCGTTGGTTACATCGCCGCGCAGGGCCAGCGACCGCACGCCAATGGACTCTATCTCACTAGCCACCTGTTGCGCCAGGTCCATATTTATGTCCATCAAGGCGATATTTGCCCCATATCGCGCTAGACCTAACGCCATAGCCTTGCCCAGCCCACGTCCTCCGCCGGTGACGAGTATATTCCGACCCGTCAGGCTAAATATGC
>JBCLEL010000188.1:0-4800 GCA_038913435.1 Chloroflexota bacterium | reverse complement strand
AAAGCAGGCACTATCTTGATATGACTTGTATTCAACAGCGGAACTTCACCCCCTGGCGGCTAGCAACCGCTTGCAAGCCGGAATCAAGACCTGATAAACGCTGACCACGGTGAAGTGAACACCACGCTGCCGGAGATTCGTGACCCATTCTGCCGCTTTGTCCAGCTCCATAGTTGGAACACAAACATGCCGGCCAGCCGCCCTTGCTTGCCGTATTGTCTCATCCACCGCCTGTTGGACAGTCGGATGATCCCATTGGCCGGCCACGCCCAAAGACTCCGCCAGGTCCATCATCCCAATCATTAACATGTCAATGCCCGGCACGTCCAGGATCGCCGGCAGGTTATTAACTGCCTGCTTCTCCTCAATCATGCCAATAATAATCGCATCTCGATTGACCTGGTCTTGATACTCCCTCGCCGATGGGACGAATCCATAGCGGGCAGCGCGGGCAGCCATGTTGCTTCCCCGCCGACCATTCGGCCGGAAGCGGGCCTGCTCGGCCACCGCCCTGGCCTGTTCGGCGGTATTCAGGTGGGGCACGATGACGCCGGCGGCCCCCATGTCCATAAAACCTGGAATCAGCGTCGGATCGTTCTTGTAAAGGCGGATAATCGGCGCTACGCCGCTCACTTCGGCAGCCCGCACCATGTTTTCGCAGGACTCTAGGTCTATCGCGCCCTGGTGCACGTCAATGAATACAAAGTCGAAGCCGGCGAAGCCGGCGAACTCCACCAGGGTCGGCGAGGAGGGAGGCACGCCTATACCGATCAGCGACTCGCCGGCATTGGCTCTGGCCAGCAATGAACGAGTGGTCAAGTTGGGTCTCCTTCACGATTTTGAACAACCAGACTGGCTGGGCGATGCGGTTGGCATCCACCGCTCAAGTTGGAGCGACATTATTGGCGTAATGACAGACGCCGTCAAGCGCGCCTGATGAAATGATGCGGCTCAGGTCTGCGATATTTCGGGTTCGGCGGCTGGTTCCAGTTGTAACTCGCCAAGCAGTTGCAACCTATGGAGGGCGACAGCCGATATGTCGGCCACCAGACGGGCCAACTGGCGCTCGCGTTCGTCGAAACGATGCGGCTCGCGGAAACCAACGTACAGCACTCCCACCTGCCAGCCGCGACTACGCATGGGCACCGCCATGAATGAGCGCAAACCGCGTTTCAGCGCCGGCGTCAGGTCAATGTCAACGTGACTATTCTGGGCGTCTTCGACTTCAAGCGGGTCCGGCATGCTTATCACCCGCCGGCTCAACTCGCTCTCGCGCAACTCCACATCGGCTGGTTTCTCACGGAATACGCCAAATCCAACCTGAGAGAAAAACCGCCTGGCGCCGTCATCCCACAAGAACAGGATGCAAACGTTGGCATGGGTGACGCCGACCAGCGACTGAGCGATGTGGTCAAACATCTCCTGCGCGTTGCGGGCAGAGTTGATCGCCAGGCCGATCTCGTGCAGGGCCAGCAGGTCAAACACCTGCTGCTGGAGCGCAGTCTTCAACTCCTCAAGCTGGCGGACCCTCCGTTCTAGCTCGTGTCGGAGGCCCGATTCCTTGTGGTAAAGCTCTCTAAGCTCTTGAGCGTAGATAATAGCCTGGCGATAGCTTGGTGGTAAATCAGAGTCGTCGAGTGTCACTGTCCTCGTCCCAATCCGCCCAACCAAAGTAGCAAGGCGCTTACAAGGATAAATCTTACCACCGCCGGGCGCGCAACACACTAACCAGCGATGTGATGTAAGTGTTCAGATTTAAGGGGATCAATTTTGCAAGCGCATGCGCATCAATCTAATCTCATATCCTGTCCGGCGACATCCGATTGGTGAAAACTGCAACGGGTTGCAAGGGCTTCGCCCCCTCTGCACACCCCTTTGTCGGGCTTCAGCCCGTTCAACAAGCGCCCGGACTTCAGTCCGGCGCCGTGTTACGCGCTATTTCAATGGCAGTATTATTTATGCAGCAGTCTCAACCATTCAAATAATATGCATCGCGCGTCGACACGGGAAGGGGCTTTAGCGAGTCAACCTCATCGCGGATTCTCACATAGGATTCTCACACCTCAAAACCGCCATATAAGGGTTTTTTAACGACCTATCCGCCTATAATCGCGCGATGGCGACACAAACACAAACTGTCCTCCCACCGCTCAAAGAGTCATTCGCTCTGCAAGTTGTCAACGATCATGACGCTTGGAATCGTTGGGTAGGCGGGCATCCCCAGCAGAATATCCTCCAGACATCGGAATGGGGCGAGCTAAAGCGGCGCTGTGGCTGGCAGCCGCTGCGCCTGGCGCTGACGCAAGATGGCAGCCCGGTGGCCGGCGCGCAAGTGCTATTCAAGCCCTCACCATTAGGCCCCTTCGCTTACGTTCCACGCGGACCGCTGGCCAACTGTGACCCTATTCGCCTCACCCAGTTTGTGCGCTGTCTGGACTCGTTTCTAGACGAGATGGGTTGTCTGGCGGCCAAGATTGAGCCGCCAGTTGACAGCGGCAAGGTTTTCGCGCCTCAACTCGCTGCGCTCGGATGGGTGCGCGGCGCCGAGGTGCAACCGCGCAGCACGATTGTCATTGATCTGACAGGTAGCATCGAGACCCTGCACTCGCGGCTGGCGTCCCGCACTCGCTACAACATCGGTCTGGCCCGCCGACACGGCGTCACCTTCCGGCAGGGAGACCGCCAATACCTAACCAGATTCATTGAAATGCTAACTGAGACCAGCCGCCGGGCCCATTTCCCCATCCATAAGCCCTCATATTTCGAGGCGATGTGGGACCAGTTTGCTCCCGCCGGCCAAGTCAAGCTGTTTCTTGCCGAGTACGAGGGGGAAATCATGTCGGCGGCGCTAGTTTTGATTTCCGGCCAACGAGGGTATTATCTTTATGGCGGATCCTCGTACGAGAGCCGCCGGCTAAAGCCGAATGACCTGCTTCAATGGGAGACCATGCTTTTGCTGAAGCAGATCGGCTGCGCTGAGTACGATCTTTGGGGCATACCGGACCTGGTGGGCCGCTCTTTTGAGCACGGAGAGGACGATTTCAATGCATCGGCCGATGACGCCGGCCCGTTGTGGGGCGTCTATCATTTCAAACGTGGTTTTGGTGGCAACATCGTTCGCTACGCCGGGGCGTTTGACCGCGTCTATCGGCCAGTTGAGTGGGCAATTGTCTCACAGGTGTGGCGGTTGTGGAAGTCCGCTGGCAGTCGTGGGGAAGCCTCGCTGGCCCGGCTGTCGGGCCTTCTAAGCCGTGCTTTCTCGGTTGCGCGTTGAAAAGGGGATAGCTTCCCCTCGGACGGTCGCTGACCTGCTCGAATCAGCCGGGGTTGAAAGCTACTTGAAGCTAGCTCTGACCCGACAAGTTTCCGGCATCGCCTGCGACTCTCGAAAAGTACAGCCTGGGTGTCTTTTCTTCGCCATCCCCGGCGCCTCGATCAACGGACTGCTATACGCAGACGATGCGATGAAGCGGGGCGCTATCGGCGTGGTGTCAGAAGCGGCCGGCCGTCTTAACGGGTTGCCTGGGGTCTTGGTGCGAGATGCGCGGGCGGCATGGGCTTACGCCGCCTCAGCCTGGTGGGGTAATCCCACTCGTCAGATGCGACTGATCGGCGTCACCGGCACCGACGGCAAGACCACCACATCAACCTTGCTATATGACATTCTGCGCTTGGCCGGTTGGCAAGCCGGAGCTATCACTACCGTCGGGGCCATCTCTCTGGGAATGGAGACGGAAACTGGCTTTCACACCACCACGCCGGATGCCTTCGAGCTGCAACAGTTGCTACATCAAATGAGTGAGAATGGTGTTGATAGTGTGGTGTTGGAGACCACCTCTCACGGCCTGGCCCAACGCCGGGTCTTCGGCTGCGAGTTTGACGTTGGGGTCGTGACCAATATCACTTCCGAGCATCTCGACTACCATCAAACGCTGGAAAACTACGTTGAAGCGAAGGCCCTGCTGTTTGACCGGCTGGGGTTGAATCGGCGCAAGGCCGGCCAGCCCAAGATCGCGGTCCTGAACGCTGACGATTCTCACTACGAGAGATTGCGCCGAACTACGGCCGATATAGTGGTCCGCTACGGAATAGATTCGCTCGCCGAAGTGAGGGCCGAAGAGATTGACTTGAAAGCTGACGGCAGCGATTTTGCGCTGGTGACGCCGGAGTGGCGGCGGCGAGTGCGGTTGCCGCTGCCAGGCCGGTACAACGTAGAGAACGCGCTGGCGGCGTCGGCAACGGCCTGGGCGCTCGGCATCGGCGGTGAGGAGATCACCGGCGCGCTGACCCAATTTGGCGGCGTGACCGGGCGATATGAGGCGATTGATCTGGGCCAGCCGTTCGAGGTGCGGGTGGACTTTGCCCATACCGCCAACAGCCTCAAGAGTGTGCTGACGATGGCTCGCCGGCGAATCGCGCCAGGTGGTCGCATTATCGTGGTTTTTGGCTGCGCCGGTCTGCGCGACCGGGCAAAGCGGCCAGCGATGGGCCGGATCGCCGCCGAGCTTGCCGACCTGACCATCCTGACCGCCGAGGATCCGCGCACCGAAAGCCTGCCGGCCATTATCGAGGAGATAGCGGCCGGTTGCCAGCAAGCCGGTGGCGTCCAAGATGAGACTTTCTTGCGAGCGGAAGATCGAACGGCGGCGATCAGGCTGGCGGTGGAGTTGGCTAGGGATAGCGATATTGTGCTGGTCTGTGGCAAAGGTCACGAAAAATCAATGTGTTATGGTGCGGAGGAAATACCCTGGAGCGACCACCAGGCGTCGAGGGCGGCGCTCAGGTCCGCCGGCTATGGTT
>JBCLEL010000187.1:0-4810 GCA_038913435.1 Chloroflexota bacterium | reverse complement strand
GACCCGGTTCTGCTCCGGCCGGCCGCAACTTTACCGGCTCGTCGAACTCTAACTGCGCCTCGACAGACTCGCGGCCGCCGCGCATCTGGACATCGAAGTCAACGCCGGCGAATGTCAACCCGCGTACTGCCAGCGTTTGCCGGCCCGACAGGTTCGCCGGCAGCGCGGGGCTTAGCTCAAACATCCGGCCGCTCTCCGATGGTATTGCCCTGAATCCCAGCAGGTGCCTTAGCAGGAAAAGTGCGGAGCTCCCGCCCCAGCCGTAGCAGTCGGAACCATCAAAGCGGCGCGGGTCATCCGGCCAGAACTCCGGCGCAACTCCCGGCAGCGGTCGCAGGCTGCCGGCCAGGGTTCGGCGGTCGGTCGTCCGATATACCCGGTCGGCCGTTCGCCAGGCCAGCGAGCCGGCCTCGTTTAGCCAGCCGGCCGCGGAGGCCGATTCGAGCAGCGTATGGGTCCAGGGGATGAGGTGTCCTTCACTCGTGAAGGATCAGGCCAACCAGCTAGGGGTGTAGGGGCGTATAGCCATACGCCCCTACTTGAAACGGAATTCCCGAAAATGTCGTCTGATTATGCACTAGACGTTTGAGACAGCGGCAGTCGGCGCTCGAAGGTAGAACGCAACTGTCCGCAAGCCGCATCAATCGGATCGCCGCGCTCGCTGCGAACGGTACAGGAGATGCCGGCCAGCCGGACGATCTGTTGGAAGGAGCGAATGCGCGGCCAGGCCGACGAATGGAATGGCGAGCCTTTCACCTCATTGAGCGGGATCAGATTGACGTGGGACAATGAGCCGGCCAACAGTCGCCCCAACGCCGTCGCCTGTTCGTCTGAATCGTTGACGCCGGCGATCATCACATACTCGTAGGAAACGCGCCGGCCTGTTTTCTCGCTGTAATAGCTGCAAGCCGCTAGCGCCTCTTTGATTGGATAGCGCCGATTTACCGGCACTAGCTTGTCACGCGCCTCGTCCTCCGGCGCATGCAGCGAGAGAGCCAGGCCCACTTGCAACGGCTGTTCAGCTAGCCGGCGGATGCCCGGCGCCAGGCCGGAGGTGGAGACGACGATGCGCCTGGCGCCAAGCCCCATCCCACTAGGCGAATTTAGAATCTCAATCGCCTTCAACACTTGGTCCAGGTTAGCCAGCGGCTCGCCTTCGCCCATAAAGACCACGTTTGAAACCCGCCCGGCCCCGCCGGACTGATCTCGCAGCAACCGCTGCATATACAGAATTTGCCCCACGATCTCAGCCGACGTCAGGCTGCGCTTCAAGCCGGCCAGGCCGGTCGCGCAAAATGGGCATCCGACCGCGCAACCGACCTGGGACGAGACGCAAACGGTGTTGCGCTCGCGGGAATCAGCGCCGGCCGGGTATCGCATCAAGACCGACTCGATGGTCGAACCATCCTGCAAACTGAACAGCGCCTTGGTTGTCAAGCCGGCGTCGCTGGCGCGGGCCACCACCAATTTAAGTGGAATGAATGCTAGCTCGTCGGCCAGCTTAACGCGCAGCATCGCCGGCAAGTCGGACATGACTACCGGATCGAAGACGTTTTCTTGGTGGACCCAGCGGTACACCTGGCGCGCGCGAAAAGCCGGCTGGCGAAAGGTCCGGCTGAACCAGTCAGCGAACTCGCCCTCCAGACAGCCGGCGACCACCATTGGGACCGTCGCCTGGGTGTCTGACTGTTCTACTGAAAGCTGCTCGATCATCGTTTCACGGTGGAACTAATACCAATTGTCTTATCCAAATAATAAACTCGTTCACGGCTAACCTCTCCCCTCAGTCCCCTCTCCGAGTCGGAGAGGGGATGCCGAAGGCAGGGGTGAGGTTCGAACGATACAGCATTAATCGTTTGAATCGCAGAGGTTTAAACTGCATTCTTGAAATCTAAGCCGCCTATACACGTCGAGTCCCATGCGCGGAGAGAGCACAGCCTGATCCCGGTAACAAATGTTGAAGTGCCGGGGGTTGCGTTAGCCAGCCACTCACGTCAACTCGCACACGGCTGTTTCAGACCTCTTCCACAATCAAAGATATAGGAAAATGATCGCTAAACCCTTGTAAGTTCAGCGTGGTCGAAGACCGACCAAAGCGGACTGGAGTGGGATAGTCTCGTTGGGAGGTCATTTCGGGAAATGCTTCTACAGTAACAGAGTCTGCCTTTACCCTAATAGGCGCGTTTTGCTGAAGTATTCCCTTTGATACCAGGAACTGGTCGAGCATTAAGGCGAAATTATCGAAGTAAAACGTGCCTTGACCTTCGCCCATGAGCGGCCACATCAGATTATACAGTCGTGGCGCTTTAGCGTTATTAACCTTCGTAACATTATTGGTGCTGAGCGCATATTGGGTGAGAGACCGACTATGCGGCTCATCGTTAAAGTCTCCCATAACCAGGACAGCGGCATCAGCCGTCTTAATTTCTTGGATCCTTTCCAGCCAATAGCTCAGAGTCTCGGCGGCGATAATGCGATAGGGTTCTGTAGTCAATTCCCCGCCGCTTCTTGATGGCCAATGGTTTCCAATGACAATCAACTCAAGTCCGGATTCGCACCGAAAGTTCACCTGAACCAAATCGCGGGTTCCTGATCTCTTGAGGACGGTGTAGAAAAACTGCTCCCTTGCTTCCAACTTGTCACCATCGTAGATGAACGCCACGTCGATCCCTCTTTGATCAGACGTATCGTGATGGGCAATTCGGTAACTACGCCCAAGCCCACTAAGGCTGTTCGCCAGTTGCTCCAAGACAGGTTTGTTTTCCACCTCGCAGACACCTAAAAGGTCAGGCCCTTTGCCGGCATTCATCTTTCGGATGATGTGAGACAATTGGCTGATCTTCTTGTCGAGTGTCGCCTGGTCCCAGCCCCGTAATTCCTCCTTCAAACGCGCTTTCAGCCAGTCCGGCCGCTGGGGTGAGTCTTCTACATCAAAGAGGTTTTCAAGGTTCCACCAGGCGACATAGTAGTCCTTCACCGGAACTCCTTAAATCTAGCTACCCTGCTGCTTTTAGGCTTCTTGCCGTCCACATTCAGGAGACTTCGCATACCAGGGACGGTTGGCTGGGCAACTGCCCCTCGGTCAACTTGTTCTCCGGCGGGCTGCTAGGTTGCCGCGGTAGTTTACCACTCACCCACTAGGAAATTTCTCCCAATCACCGCATCACAACCTGCCATATCGCGCTCGCATTGCTGGTAGCGAGATTCCCTGTCGACGGCCTACTGGCGCGTGCTACCGTCCACGCGCGAAGTCCAAAGGTGAAACCATATCTATGTTAAGTTAAAAGACATTCCTTTGTTTCAATTTCTTGCTCTGGACCTTTCAGTGGACACTCTCTGGGGCAGGCACGCGACTCAAAGTTGTTATATTTCAGGCCGTTCTCCTCCGCCACCAGCCCCAAATCACCAATTTATTAAGCCAATGCCTCCGCTTCTGACAACCGGCGCATTCTTGAATCCCTATTTTGTGAGTGAGCCAAGAGATAACATCGCCCAAGCGTAGAGGCTGATTTTTGTTGGCGCCCTCATCTCCATGCCAAAACGGGCTAGAAGGGATCGGGTAAGGTAAGCTCGCCTCGAATTCAAGCCCTTCATAGTCCGTCAAGGGGCGCACATCGGGCTGCTGCAAAGCCTCCGCTTTCGCGGACTGACTCTCGAAGGCAACATAGACTTTGCTGCCCCTATACACGAGGAACGCATTCGTTGCTACCGGGTGCTTTGGTCGGACAGGATCGTCGGGCGTTGCGTTTCCAATGACTGGCATCTCGATCCACTTTAATTGAGGCATAACTCATCCCCCCAATAGTCGAGCCATAGCATGCACCATTCGGGCCGCAACTGATGACAATAGTTGTTAACCAGAGCGGTTATCGGGCAATTCCTAGCTCGGGACCCCGCGAAGACGCCAAATTATCTTCTACAGCAGCCTGAAATCCAACGGCACCACCACTTACAGTTACAAGTGCAGCATACCAAGCACTTGCCGCCACAGCTACCGCACTTGGCCAGAAAACACCAAATATACGCGGCCCAGGTGCCGCTGCAGGTGAAAGCAGCTTCAATGCAAGCGGATGTGCAGGACCTTCGGACGCACCTATTAATGCATGTCCACCAGCTTGAGGCCTTGACGACGGCATTGTTCTTGACCAGAAACTCGCTGGCCTGCGCGAAGTTCCCATTTGGTGCCTCAAGTAAAATTGTATATGTCTCGATGTTCATGCCTGCACTTATAGTTACCGTCGCTACCGCGGCCTGATCCCTGCTTTGCGGCTTGGAAAACGACTGAAGCGAAAGCTCGAACGACAAGTCCCGTATGGCTGCTCCCGTAGTGCCTGCCGGCGGTTTCACGTCTTGATCGGCCCTGCACGTCTCCCTGTAACCCAGGGATGCCTTTGGACCAGCCACAGGCTTGTAACCGCGGCGCTGAACTTCTGTGAAGAGCAGACTTAAGTCAGGCTCCTTCACTGCCCGTGCCGTGAGAGACTGTAAGACAACTGCTGGGTCTAGCATCTCCCGTGTCTCATAAACAATACTCGGAGGGGCCATTTTTTACTCCTGCTATCAGAATTTTGTATTTGCCTGATCCTGACCCACCGTAGTAAGCCATTCTATCACATTATCCCGTTCTATGGGGGCAAGCGATTGGAGAAATTGTTCGCGGCGCGCTCGCGCCTCCCGCTCACTGTGCGATAGCCCCGATGTGTAAAGAAGCCACGCAGCATAAGACAGTGTGTTCGCTCTGAACACTATGCTAGGTGGTACAAGCGCGGCAAGCTGAAACCTATGGTATGAAGACCGTGCTTCACCTTCC
>JBCLEL010000186.1:0-4893 GCA_038913435.1 Chloroflexota bacterium | reverse complement strand
CGTCTGTTATCGCCAGGATAGCGCCGTGGGAGTAGTTGGCCACATACAGGTTGCCTTCCTCATCTTCGCCGATACTGGTGATCTGAAAGAGCGCCTGATACAGGAGTGTGTTTTGCCAGATAGCGCCGTCGCGTTTAAGTCCCCAAATCCTCCCGCTACAAAAGTCAGCGTAGAAATAGAGGCCTCGCATACGAACATACCGAGATCCGCGATAAACGGTTCCTCCAACGACGGAGCACCCTTGCGAGTGATCATATTCAACCACCGGCATTGTCAATCCAGCCGCACTGCAGGATTGTCGAGGCTCATAGCAATGCAAGCCCTCCATAATGCGCCAACCGTAGTTTTCGCCTCCTGGGCTGGACGCGGGTTGGTAGTCAATCTCTTCGTATTGCAATTCACCCACGTCACCGATGTAGAGGTCGCCGGTTTCGCGGTCAAAGGCAAAGCCCCACGGATTACGTAGGCCAAGCGCCCAGATCTCAGGACGATACCCAGCCTGCTGGACATAAGGATTGGTAGGATGGATAGCGTAGGGCTTAACGCCTGACTCCACATCGATCCTCAGCATTTTGCCCAATAGCGAACTCGGGTCTTGCGCTCGGTTATTAGGGTCGCCGGGTTCCCCGCCATCACCCATACCGATATACAGATAGCCATCTTTAGTCCCGAAAACCATGTGACCACCATTGTGTCGCTCGGCCGGCTGGTCTACGGTCAGCACAATCTCCTCGCTGTCAGGATCGGCTACGTCGGGATCAGCCTGAGCACGATAGCGTGCGACGACCGTATTGCCGGCAATGTCTGTATAGTTCAAGTAGAAGTACTGCTTCCTGGCATAGTCGGGTGGGAAGACCACACTGAGCAACCCACGTTCGCCGCAGCAGCTAACTCGGCTGCTGATGTCTAGAAAGGGCGTGCTCTGAACACGATCATCCTTGATTATTGCTATGCGTCCTCTCTGCTCAACCACGAATAGCCGGCCGCTCCCATCACCGGCATTCGTGATTTGCACCGGCATCTCCAAGCCGCCGCTTAGCTTGATTTCTGGCCACTCAAACCATTGCTGAGTGACTGTCGCCTTGACCACAGGCGCCGCTTGCTTGGGCGCTTGTCCAAACACCCTTACTTCTCGCCAAGCGACAAAGCTGGGGCTGATGGTGGTGCGGATCAGCACTCGATTTATCACTTTAGGAGACTGAACATCAACGGTTAGGATGTCACCGTCGGAGGTACTGACATTGTTGAATTGCTTGTACAACGTGAGGGCGCCGGATGCGTCACCCAACCAGACTTCGTGGCTGGTTAGGCCAGCCGGCAGTTGCGTGACAACCATCTCTATCCTGTCTACCAGGTAGAAACTATTTAGGGTAATCAGTAACCATTGGATGGGAGGAGCATTCGAATTCCAAATTATCTCCACGTCGTCATCGATGGCCTGTTGGGCGGACTCCTCGCCGGCTGACGCCGAGGCTGATCCCAACGATGCGACATTAGCTTCGGACGGCTCAGGAGTGGGGGTCGTAAGCTGGGTTTGGGTTATTGTTGGCTGCGCCGGGCCGCTATTGGCCGGCTTGTCGGTGGGCTGGCAACTTACCAAAATTGCCGCGCATGTCAATAGTATGCCCACCCATACGCTACGCCGCATTGAGTGTTCCCCTATTGGTGAGGTGTGGGTAACTTAACAGCCACATGCTAAGGTTCTGTTAATTCGCAGAAAAATTTTTGGCGGAATTTGAGGCTTGGTTGGCCGGCCGATGGACCTGACGGTGTATCTCTAGTCTATGACAGGGTACAATTGGGCTAGGTCCAGCTTTGTCGCTCTAGTGCCATCTGAGGTTAGATGAATCAACTATGGTCATGGTTCCTGAAAAGGTTCTCAAGCGTCGCTTGACTTACGAGGATTATCAGTCACTCCCCGATGACCAAGACTACGAGATTATTGATGGAGTGCTTTACGTGGCGCCGCGCGCACGACCCCTGCACCAAATTGTTGTTTACCGACTTGCGGGGATCATTGATGTGCATGCCAAACAACAAAACCTGGGCGTGCCGATTCCAGACACGGACTTAATTGTCAAAGAGCGAGACATCTACGTTTCGCCTGATATTATGTTTTTCCGCGCTGATCGTTTCGCTACGTTAAATCGCGACGAGGAAATTCGCATCATTCCGGACCTTATTGTCGAGGTCCTGTCACCAATAAGCGAGGACTACGACCGGCAGACCAAGAAGCGCACTTATGCCCAGTTAGGCGTCCAGCACTACTGGATCGTTGATCCGCGCAAGCAAGCGATCACCGAATGTGTCTTGCAACCTGATGGCGAGTACCGCGAGCGTGTTACTGGTAGTGACGATAATTTCCGGCCTGCTGTTTTCCCGGAGCTACAAATCGAGCCGGCGAAGCTATTCGAGTGACAATTCGGTAGAGCACCGCCGACGACCCAGGTGTTATACTCGGAGTCTGACGCAATAGGCCAAATGGCTTTAAGCTTAACTCCCCACCGCCCACAACCAGCTAGCGGAGAGTATTCCTGTTCAACCCCAAGCCGATGTTCCTGAAACGCTATCTGTTAGCCGGCGCGGTCCTGCTGCTAGGACTGTTCCTGAGCATAAATCCGCTTGACGCCGGCCCGCCTACTCACGAGCCGGTCAACGTGATACCAGTTAAGGCGCCGGCGGACTACGTTGTACCGGCGGTGGCCGGCGCTGCGAACGCCGTGGTGGAAAGCCACGTCGGCCAGGTCAGCCCGGTTGGCGTGCAAATGTGGACCTTCAGTGACAGCAGGGAGACGAACGCCTTGAATGATATGGGTGCGACCTGGGCCAGATTTCCAGTGGAATGGGACGTCCTCGAGCCTACTCAGGGCAACTACAACTGGGCTGTCTATGACGCGGCCTTGTCGCAAGCATCTGCCAACGGGATCAGGCTCATCGTAACGATCCGAGACAACCCGAATTGGGCGGCGACGACGCTTTGTGGCCGGATCGACAAGGTTCCCGTCAGCGTCTTTGCTGATAGAGTCCAGCAGATAGTTGCTCGTTATAGTCAGTCGCCCTACAACGTCCGCTACTGGGAGCTATACAACGAGCCGGACAATGAGGACTATGTTTATCGCCAACCCCTCGGTGGCTGCTGGGGTCTATTTCCTACCGAGTACGCCCAGATGCTGCAGACCGTAGCGCCGGCGATCAAGGCAGCCGATCCCGAGGCCAAGGTTGTCATTGGTGGACTAGCTATGGAATGGTTCACCTGCACTGACGCGACGGTGACGCCAACGGCTCAAGGAAGTTGTGACGAGATCACACCGGACCGGCCCGGCATCTTCCGTCGTAACTTTCTCCAACGTGTGATCGAGGCCGGCGGCGGGCCTTACTTCGACATCATGAATTTTCACTATTACCCGAACTGGCGGTTGCGATGGGAAGGCTATGGCACTGACATCGGCGGCAAGGCTGCGTTCATCCGGGGGATACTCCAATCGTATGGCATTCAGAAAGAGGTTATCGCCACCGAGCTAGGCGCGTGGAGCAATACGACCCGGGGCGGCAGCGACACCTGGATGAGCAACTATGTGGCCCAGGTGATGGCCAGGGCTATCGCCAACGATCTCGGAACGGCTATCTGGTTTGACATCCGCGACCCTGACCCTCGGCCACCGGAGTTAAACCCCATTGGGCACGGTCTTTTGAATTATAACGCCAGCCCCAAGGACGCGGCCTTTGCGCTCAGAACGTTCAACCAGGAGACGGCCGGGGCCTTCGTGGTCCGCCGGCTGTCAGCAGGCGAACTGGGTCAGCCGGAAGCGGAAGGCTATGAGTTCCGAGGCATGCCCTCTGGCAAAAAGGTCTGGGTGGTCTGGAGCACGCCACCATTTACCACGCAACGGCCTTATGTGCCACAGGACCCCGACTATCCGAAGACGATCACAGTTTCACGCCCAACCCGCTGGCTCGGCAAGCTCGGCAGCGATCTGACTTCGACGATGCCAAGCGGCGATCCGGTCAACCTTACCATCACCACCGCGCCGAGCTATCTAGAGTATGTGGACTCCGACCCGCCGTTGACGCCAACTCCGACGATGACCCGCACACCCAGTCCAACGCCTACGCCCACGATGACCCGCACGCCCAGTCCAACGCCTACTACCACGCCGGCGCCGGTCTCGGTGGTTGTTGGGCCGGCCGGCGGAGTCGTGCCGTGGTGGACGCCGTTGCCCAGCCGCACACCTGGCGCCGCCGGCCAGCTTGCGTCAAACGATTTTGGTAACACCACCCTGCTTAGCTGGCCTGATGGCGCCTTCGACTCTGGCTCGGTCATCACCTACAGCTATCGAAGCGAGTCACCGCCGCCAGGCCGGTGGAGTTTGCAGCGCAGCTTCCTGCTTTACGCGACCGATCCCGATGGCGCGCCGTTGGTATCACCGGCCACCCCGGTGACGCTCACCGTGAGCTACGCCGGCTCGTCGCTCGGCGTGACTGATGAACAAACGATAGCCCTGTATCGGCTGGAAGGCGCAAGCTGGATAACTGCCGGCATCACCGCTACGCTCGACGCCGTTCAGGACCGATTTACCGGGATTATTGACCGGCTTGGACTTTTTTCACTGCTCAACGCCGGCTGGCAGGTAAGGTTGCCGGTTGTCATCAAGTCGTTCACTGGCGGCTGGTAGCAGATTTCCTCTGGGGCCGTTTCCTTATCTTCCCGCCAATTGAAGGCGGTTCGTAGAAACTAGTGCTTTGGTACTTCTAAATTGATGGGCAAAATCGTAGGGGCTGGGCAAAGCCCAGCCCAGATACGCGGGCGCTGCTTGCTGCGCCCCTACGTTGGACCATCTGGATACGCGCCAACTGATCATCCATCCAATGATACGTAACAGACCACTAGTATAA
>JBCLEL010000185.1:0-4940 GCA_038913435.1 Chloroflexota bacterium | reverse complement strand
CTCGGCGCCTCTGCGTTTTATCGTATCTCCGCTACTGATGCGAAAATAACCTTCGACTAGGATAAAATTGCTTCGTCCTTCCCAAGAAGGACTCGCAATGACGGACGATGGTTGCACGGTCATTGCGAGCGAAGCGAAGCAATCTCATTCCCATCCTTCAGTGGCGGCTTGCTGAAGGCCAGAGACGACTGCTCCAACTTCAGTAGCTGCGCCTTCATTGCTACTCCGCCGGCGTAACATCCGAGGGCGCCGCCAGTCCTGACCACCCGGTGGCACGGCACAACAATGGCAATTGGATTGGCGGCGACCGCCTGGCCCACCGCCCGCGTCGCGCTCGGTTTGCCAATCCTGACCGCAACATCGCGGTAAGTAGCTGTTTCGGCGGCTGGAATCTTTAGCAGCTCACACCAGACTGCTGTTTGAAATGGCGTACCCTCGAACGAGACCGGCAAGTCGAATTTCTGGCGCTGGCCGCGACCATACTCATTCAACTGCTGCTGGATATTGCCAAAAACCTTGACATAAGTCATATCACCTGTAGGGGCAGGGCTTGCCCTGCCCATTTCAGCGGGCGCAGCAAGCAGCGCCCCTACCGGGTTGGGGAATATGGTCTCTGTACCAGCGATTGGTATAAGGTCCTGATCGGAGGAGGGTAAGCCCAGTGATTGGGCGGCAGCGGCCGGCGACTCAGCCGGCAGGGTAAGTTGTGTCAGCTTCCCGCCGCGCATCACCGCTCCAAACCATCCCAAGTCGGTGTGAAAGATCGCCCTCACCCATCCTCCCTCAGGGGGAGAGGGTCGGGGTGAGGCAACGTCGAAATACCCTGCTTGACTATGCTTGGAAGACTTGCTGTTCATGATACTGCGACCCTCCCATGACAACGCTTGTACTTCTTGCCACTGCCGCAAGGGCAGGGGTCGTTACGGGCAATCTTGTGTGCCGTAGAGGTCGCGGCGCCGGCCGGTTCCGGCGAGTGGTTGGTAGTCAAGCGCTGTGGTTGGCGCTGGGCCGGCGCCTTCTGCAATGTCAAATGATAGATCGCTTGGACGACATCATGCCGTATCGCAGTCAGGAGCTCCTGGAACATCCGGTAAGCCTCGGCCTTGTACTCGACCAGTGGGTTTTGCTGGCCGTAGGCGCGTAGCCCGATGCCTTCCCGCAGCTCGTCAATGGCGGTGAGATTGGCCACCCAGTGACGATCAATCACGTGGAGCAGCACCAGGCGTTCGATCTGACGCATTGATTCAATGCCCAGCTCGGCTTCGCGGGTCTCGTAGGCCCAGCTAGCGACTGACTTCAGGTAACCGGCTAGTTCCTCTCGACTCAATGACGCCAACGCCTCAGCCGAAAAATCATCCGGCGTCGGCATCAAGCTGCTTATGGTGGCTGACAACGTCTCTGTATCCCACAGGTCGGAACTACGAGCCGGCGCGTGCAGGTCAACCAGCTTGTCAATCAACTCGTCGGCCATGTTCAAGATGATTCTGCGCAGGTCTTCGTTGGCCAGCACCTTGCGCCGCTCGGAGTAAATGATCTCACGCTGCTTGTTCACTACATCGTCATACTCGACGACATGCTTGCGGATGTCGAAGTTGTAGCCCTCTACCTTTGTCTGAGCGTTTTCAATCGCCTTAGAGACCATCGAGTGTTCGATAGGCACGTTGTCATCCAGACCAAGCCGGCTCATCAGATTGGCGATGTTAGGCCCGCCGAACCGGCGCATCAGGTCGTCCTCCAGGGACAGATAAAAGCGCGACGATCCGGGGTCTCCCTGGCGGCCGGCGCGACCGCGCAACTGGTTGTCAATCCGGCGGGCCTCATGTCGCTCGGTGCCGATGATATGCACGCCACCTAGCTCGACCACCTTTTGTCGGTCACGTAGGCACTCGGCCTCCGCCTCTTGCAAGGCGTTTTGGAATTGGTCTGGGGTGGCCACGTCTTGGGACGACCCGTCGCGGCTCAGGTAATCGTCAATCAAGCCAGCGGGATTGCCGCCAAGCAAGATGTCAACGCCACGGCCAGCCATGTTTGTTGCGATGGTGACGGCGCCAGGGCGTCCGGCCTGGGCCACGATCATCGCCTCCTTTTCGTGATATTTAGCGTTGAGCACCTGGTAAGGTATTTTGCGCCGCTTCAGCATTTCGCTCAGGTGCTCGGACTTTTCGATGCTAGTGGTGCCAACCAGAACCGGACGGCCTTGCTGGTACAGCCGCTGGAGCTCCTCGACAACCGACCGGTACTTGGCATCCTCGTTCTTGTAAACCAAGTCGGGCAGGTCTTCTCGGACCATCGGTCGGTGGGTTGGAACGACGACGACTTCTAAGTTGTAGATGCGAGCAAACTCTTCCTTCTCAGTTGCGGCGGTGCCGGTCATGCCGGCCAGCTTCTCGTACATCCGAAAGTAGTTCTGGAACGTGATCGTCGCCATAGTCTGGCTCTCGCGCTGGATGTGGACCCGTTCCTTAGCTTCGATTGACTGATGAAGGCCCTCCGAGAAGCGCCGCCCCAACATCAACCGACCGGTAAACTCATCAACGATTACGATTTCGGCGTCTGGATGATGCTCGCCGGCGCCCAGCACTTTGCCATCTTTGTATAGCACGTAGTCACGGTCGCGGTGAAAGATGAACTCGGCCTTCAGAGATTGTTCGAGGTAGTGCGTCAGGTCGAAGAATTCGGGATCGTAGATGTTGCCGATGCCGAGGGTTGATTCGACCATCTCGATGCCCTGCTCGGTCAAGGAGACCGTTCGCGCCTTTTCGTCTATGAGGAAATGCAGGTCACGCCTTAGTCGCGGCACCAGCCGGGCGAATCGTTGGTATTGGTCGGTGGCCTGTTCCGCCTGGCCGGAAATGATGAGGGGAGTCCGCGCCTCATCAATCAGTATGTTGTCCACCTCGTCCACGATGGCGTAACAAAGCGGGCGCTGCACTTGTTGGGATAGATCAAGGACCATGTTGTCGCGCAGATAGTCGAAGCCGAACTCGTTGTTGGTGCCGTAGGTGATGTCGGCGTCGTAGGCTTCTTTTCGGGTAACTGGCCGCAGCAAACGCAGACTGGGGTTCTCGTTGGGATAGTCCGGATCGTAGAGATAGGCGGTTTCGTGCTGGATCACTCCAACGCTGAGGCCCAGGGCATGATAAACCGGTCCCATCCAGATAGCGTCGCGCTTGGCCAGATAATCGTTCACCGTGACCAGGTGGCAACCGCGACCTTCCAGCGCATTCAAGTAGAGCGGTAGGGTGGCAACCAGCGTCTTACCTTCACCAGTGCGCATCTCGGAGATCTTGCCCTGGTGGAGGACCATACCGCCCATAAGCTGCACGTCAAAGGGGCGCATCTTGAGCCGGCGCTTGGCCACCTCGCGCACAAGCGCAAACACCTCTGGCAGCAGGTCGTCGAGCGTCTCACCCTCGGCTAGCCGGTCACGAAACTCGTCGGTCTTTGCCCGCAGCTCGCCGTCGGAAAGCGGAGAGACCGAGCCTTCGAGATCGTTGATTTCAGCGACGGCTGAGGATAGGCGCCTTATTTCGTGTTCGTTGCTGTCACCGACGATCCTGGTCAGCCAGTTGAGCATAGGGTAGCGTGTCGCCTCGTAGAAAATCGGGGTAGCTAGTGGGCATCTACAGCCTACTAAGTAGCCCTATACATAGAAAGTCTAACACAGGTAGCTGAATTGACGCCGGCCAATGATTACTGGAATAGCTCGCCGACGGAACCGCCGCTGTGTATGCGTTGTATCGCCTCGGCGAACAGTGGTGCGACCGAGATGACGCTGATCTTGTCGAGTTTCTTTTCCGGTGGCAGCGCTATAGTATCGGTGACTATGACCTCAGTAATGATGTCATCCCGCAATCGCTCGATGGCCGGACTGGAGAAGACACCGTGAACGCAACAGGCGTAGATTTCCGATACGCCGGCCTCACGCAACACTCTAGCGACTGCCAGCAGAGAACCTGCCGTGTCAATCTCGTCGTCAACGATGATGGCTCGCTCGTGCGTTACGTCGCCGATAATATTTAGCGTCTCGATGGAGGAATCGTTGCGCAGCGAGCGCCGCTTTTCGACAACCGCTAAACTGGCGTCAATACGTTCAGCAAGGTTTCTTGCACGCTTCGCGGCATTAAAGTCGGGCGCGACAACGACCGGGTCAAGCAAGTTCTTTTGGGCTACATAGCGACTAAGCAGCGCAACAGCCGAAAGCTCGTCAACGGGGATATTGAAAAAGCCCTGAATCTGGCCGGCGTGCAGGTCCATCGTCAGCACCCTGTGAGCGCCGGCCACTGTCAACATGTCGGCTAGCAATCGGGCGGTGATCGGTACCCTCGGCTGGTCTTTCTTATCGGTTCGCCCGTAGGCAAAATAAGGGATAACGGCGGTGATCCGACCGGCCGACGCCCGTTTTAGCGCGTCTATCAGGATGAGCATTTCCATAATGCTGGTGTTGACCGGCGAGGCGAAGGACTGAATGACAAACACGTCCTGCTCGCGCACCGAGTCTTCAACTTTCACGAATATGTTTTCATTACTAAATTGAAAGACTTGGGCCTGACCAAGCGGTATGCCGAGGCGATCGCAGATCTGTTCGGCGAGTTTTCGGTTAGCATTGCCGGAGAAGACGCTTAACTTGCCGACCAAATTCAGACAACCTCGCGGAAGGACAGTTTGCAGTACGATAGGGCGGTGCTAGCGACGCGCCGCGAGTATTATAGCACCGCAGCCTGGCGTCTTGGCTGGGCTATGGGCGACTAATCTGGAAGAGGATTTAGCTAAAGATTGCACTGGCTAGTGCACGAATAGGCGACCATTTTGGGAATGGTGAGACGATCTTCCAGTGAGCGGCCAATAATTGTAGGGCTGGGGCTTGTCCCCAGCCGAATGAGGAAGGTAGCGGGGGACAAGCCCCAGCGCTACGGACGCTTGTCGTCATCTACAGCCTT
>JBCLEL010000184.1:0-4953 GCA_038913435.1 Chloroflexota bacterium | reverse complement strand
GTAGATTCATGGCCGCCAAGACGATGTTTGAAAAAATTTGGGACAGTCACGTTGTGCGCGAGGAGGCTGGCCAGCCGGTCCTCTTGTACATAGACCTCCATCTGGTGCACGAAGTGACCTCGGCGCAGGCGTTTGACGGGCTGCGGCTGGCCGGCCGCAAGGCCCGCCGGCCGGAGCTCACAGTTGCCACCATGGACCACAACGTCCCGACTACCGACCGCCGGCTACCGATTGCCGATCCGATCTCGCGCAAGCAGATCGAGGTCTTGCGCCAAAACTGCCAGGAGTTTGGCATCACCCTCTACGGCCTGGAAAATCCGCGCCAGGGGATCGTCCACATCATTGGGCCGGAGCTTGGCCTGACCCAGCCGGGCATGACCATCGTCTGCGGCGACAGTCATACCTCGACTCACGGGGCCTTTGGCGCGCTGGCCTTTGGCATCGGGACTTCCGAGGTCGAGCACGTCCTGGCGACCCAGTGCTTGCTGCAATCCAATCCGAAAACGATGGAGATACGGGTCAATGGCAGGCTGCCGTTCGGGGTGACAGCAAAAGACGTGATTCTTGCCATCATCGGCAAGGTTGGCGTTGACGGCGCGACCGGCTACGCCATCGAGTACACCGGCGAGGTCATCAGGTCCCTATCAATGGAAGGACGCATGACCATCTGCAACATGTCAATCGAGGCCGGCGGCCGGGCCGGCATGATCGGGCCGGATGCCACTACCTTCGCCTATGTTGAAGGCCGGCAACACGCGCCAAAGGGCCGTGAATTTGAAAAGGCGGTAGAGCATTGGGAAGCCTTGCGAACCGACGACGGCGCGGTATTTGACCGGCTGGTTGAACTGGACGCCGGCCAGTTGCCCCCCTACGTCACCTGGGGCACTAACCCAGGCATGGTCGCACCGGTCACCGGCCAGGTGCCGGACCCGGCTTCGTTCGCTACCGAAGGCGAGCGCCGAGCGGTTGAGCGCGCACTAGAGTATATGGCGCTAAAAGCGGGAACAGCGATCCAGGACATCAACATAGACCGGGTCTTCATCGGCTCCTGCACCAACGCCCGAATCGAAGACTTACGAGCCGCCGCCCAGGTGGCGCGGGGGCGGAAGGTCGCCGGCGCTGTTCGCGCAATGGTAGTGCCCGGCTCCCAGAACATTAAGGCGCAAGCCGAGCAGGAAGGCTTAGACAAAATCTTCGTCGAGGCAGGGTTTGAGTGGAGGGAGGCCGGCTGCTCGATGTGTCTGGGGATGAACCCGGACATCCTGATGCCAGGCGAGCGTTGCGCCTCTACCTCGAACCGCAACTTCGAGGGCCGGCAGGGCAAGGGCGGGCGCACCCACCTGGTCAGCCCGCAGATGGCCGCCGCCGCCGCTATCGCCGGCCACTTCGTTGACATCCGCGATTGGAGCCGCTGAGCGGCCTGGGCATAGATCAGACGACTGGAGAAAAGCAACACTATGCAACCGTTCCGCAAGCACACCGGCGTTGTCGCGGCGATAGACCGCGTCAATGTTGACACCGACCAGATCATCCCAAAGCAGTTCTTGAAGCGGGTCGAACGGACCGGCTTCGGTCAGTTTCTGTTTTATGACTGGCGACTGCTGGAAAATGGCCAGCCGAATCCCGACTTCGAGCTGAACCGGCCCGGCTATGAAAACGCGAGCATCCTGGTCGCCGGCCGCAACTTTGGCAGCGGTTCATCACGGGAGCACGCGCCCTGGGCCTTGCAGGACTATGGATTCCGGGCGATCATCGCGCCGTCCTTCGCCGACATCTTCTTCAACAACTGTGCCAAGAACGGGATGGTGCTGGTGACGGCGCCGGATGATGTAGTTGGGACGATTATGAAAAAAGCCCAGAGCCGGCCCGGCTACACTCTCACCGTAGACCTAGAGGACCAACGAGTCTACGACGACCAGGAATTGTCCTACCGCTTCGAGTTTGACCCCTTCCGCCGGCATTGCCTGTTGAACGGGCTTGATGACATCGGGATGACCTTGCAGCACGCGGACAAGATCAGCGCCTACGAGGAAAAGGCGCGGCCCTGGGAAAAGATCGCAATCGGGTCGCGGTAGGCCATATGGCCCAAGCGTCTAATACGCATCGGGTACAATGGGCTAGATCGAGAAAATGCTACGGGTTCGGCTTCAGGATAGATCGGGCGAGACAACAAACCCCAACCATGTGGTATGAGGCTCGTACCCGTGTAGTCTATATCCCAGAGGAGTTCTGCAACCATCTGGTTTGCAGGAGTTGAAATGGCAGTTACAGAAGCGTTTGTTACACCGGGGTTGATCCGGTGGGCACGTCTCCGTCATCGTCTTGAAACGGATTCTGCTGCGCAGCGAGTGAACGTTAAAGAAGATACGTTTAAGGCGTGGGAGAGCGGTGACGCCCGCCCGACACTAAGACAAGCACAAACGTTAGCCGACAAGTTGAATGTGCCATTGGGCTATCTGTTCCTGCCCTCGCCCCCGAAGGAAGAACTACCCATACCTGACCTGCGCACAGTTGCTGGAGCGCCCCCAATGGAGCCAAGCCCAGACTTCATAGACCTCTTGTACGACGTGATTAGAAAGCAACAATGGTATCGCGAGTATCTTGAAAGCCAGGGGGCAAGAGTCGTGCCTTTCGTAGGTCGCTATCAATCCGAGGATGATCCAGAAGAGATAGCTGCTGACATACGGCATACCCTTCCGATTGATGTCAAGATGCGACAAGCATCTCCCACCTGGGAGTATTTCCTTCGCGAGTTCATTCGTCGCGCTGAGAGCGCGGGCGTCTTGGTTATGCGTAGCGGCATAGTCAAGAACTATACCCGCAGGAAATTAGAGGTTGAGGAGTTTCGCGGATTCGCTATTGTTGATTCCCTTGCACCGCTTGTATTCATCAATGGGAAGGATGCAAAGGCAGCACAGATTTTCACTCTAGGCCACGAACTTGCACATCTTTGGATTGGAGTTGGCGGAGTCTCCAATCCTGACTACTCGAAGAAATCTGCTCAGCAGAACAATAGTGTTGAACGGTTATGTAATCGGGTTGCGGCGGAAGTTCTCGTCCCGAAAAGGGAATTCCTAACGCGGTGGAATGACTACGGTGATGTGCCAACTAACCTCCAGGCTCTAGCCGCCCGATTCAGGGTCAGTACGTGGGTTATTCTTCGACAAGCATATGATCTTGGGAAACTCGATGATGAAGAATATTCGAACCATTTCGCGCAGCTCCAAAATATGTGGCAAGACAAGGAATCAGGTAAGGAGGACGTTAACCGCGGAAACTTTTACGCAACATTCTTTGTACGCAACAGTAAGACCCTGACGAGCGCTCTTATTGCTGCTGTCGAAGACGGTCGAGTACTTCACAGGGATGCGGCTCGTCTCCTCAATGTCAAGGTGAGAATACTTGATGAAATCGCGCAACGTATTCTGAAGGAGCCGTCCGCGGGTGGCTGATTACTGGCTGGACGCGAACATTTTCATCGCACCATATCGCAACAAGTACTATGACTTTGACGTAGCACCGACCTTCTGGAAACTGTTAACGCAGAAAGCTGCTGATGGGGTATTGGCAAGCCCTTTGTCTGTTTATGACGAACTTGTCGTCGGCAAGGATGACCTCGCAACCTGGGCCAGGCAACAGCATAATATGCCATTATTCGTTCCGCCAGACCAATCAGTTCAACAAACATTAAGTCGAGTAGCAGCCTATGTCCTAGCAAAATATCCGGCTGCTCAGAGCAACCAATTCCTTGCTGGCGCTGATGCCTGGCTAATCGCCTATGCCATTGCTCACGGTGGCAAAGTTGTTACTTTCGAACGACCCAAAGGCAACATCAGTCCTACCCCAAAAATACCCGACGTGTGCAACCATTTTGGGATTAAGTGGATTTCGCTCTTCGAGATGTTCGGTGAACTCAAGGTGACAGCGGAATTCAAGGGATAATAGCCTCTCTGTACTCTCACGTTCAACACTGTCCCAAAGCGAGACGCGGGTAAGCTGTAAGAACACTGGATGAGCGTTGTTGTGGGTAACCTACATCTCCAACCGCGTGTCGTCGCGGTTGGCCCACTCGCCCATCGAGCCGTCGTACACCTGCACGCTGGGGTAGCCTAGCAGCTTCAGGACAAACATTCCGTGCGCCGCACGGATGCCAGCTTGTCAATAGGTATAGACGTTCTTGTCCGGCGTCACCCCACGGGTGGTCAGCATCGCCTTCAGTTCGTCCACCGGCTTAAAGACGCGTAGCTCGTCGTTGGTGACGAAGTTAAGCCACTCAAGGTTAACTGCGCCCGGCACGTGACCACGGCGCTTGTTGCCGCGGTCGTTGACACCGGTGTACTCCTCGATTGAGCGCACGTCCAGAAAGGCAGTGTCAGCCTGCCCAACACCTTCCTTCATCACCTCGCATACGCCTAACAACTCAGGCTGGGCTTTCGGCGCAAATTGAGCCGGCGGAGGAGTGATAGACTCCAGCGAGATCGGCCTGTTCTCCGCCACCCACTTGTGAAATCCGCCGTTCAGCACCTTGATTCGCGGGTGGCCGTAGTAGTTCAAACACCACCAGAAGCGGGCGGCGTACAAGTTGTTGTGCGCGTCGTAGGCGATCACCAACGTGTCGTCGCCGATACCCATCTTGCTCATGGTAGCTGCAAACTGTTCCGGCCCCATGATGTGGAGGCCACCTTCGCGCTCCTTCAGGTACATGTGGCCGGTGTGCCCTACGGCGCCCGGAATATGCGCGCGCCGGTAGGCGACTCGGTCGTCGGCGTCAACGATCCGGATATTCGGATCATTGAGGTGAGCGGCCAGCCACTCAGTTTCGACCAGCAGATCAGGGTTGGGATAGCCTGATGTCTTCATTTTGCTTTACCCTCCGTTCCGTCAAGGTGGACGGTTAAAGTATAGACGATGCCCTGCAAGTCCTATTCGGTAGAACCAGAGCAGTCATCGCCG
>JBCLEL010000183.1:0-4993 GCA_038913435.1 Chloroflexota bacterium | reverse complement strand
TGGTAGAAGACTGATAATTTTTGACGCCATCTCACCAGGCAGTCAGTTCAGGCCTGCCGAGGTTTAGTAGTGTCGTCTTTCGCCTCAGCGCGCAGCGCATTGTTCACCGAGTCAGTGATCCGCGAGATGACTCGCCTGTGCGCCCTCTACCAGGGCGACAGGGGCATCAATCTGGCCCAGGGTTTCCCCGACTTTCCGGCGCCGGCCGAGATAAAAGCCGCTGCCTGCGCGGCTATCCAGAACGACATCAACCAGTACTCGATCACCTGGGGAGCGCGTGACTTCCGAGTGGCTATCGCTGGCAAGCTGAAGCGGTTTTACGAACTTGAAATAGACCCAGAATCGGAGATCACCGTCTGCTGTGGCGCAACCGAGGCGATGATCAGCACCTTGATGGCGGTGGCAAACCCAGGCGACGAGGTGGTCGTCCTCTCACCGTACTACGAAAACTACTGGCCGGATACCGTCCTGGCCGGCGCCACGCCACGATTCGTCGAGCTGCACGACCCGGGTTGGACGCTGGATGAGGCCGAGTTGCGCCAGGCTTTCAACAAAAATACTAAGGCGATGATCATATCGTCGCCTAATAATCCAACCGGCAAGGTATTTAGACGAGCCGAGTTGGAGTTGATCGCCGGTCTTTGTCAGGAATACGACGTGTTGGTTATCACTGACGAAATCTACGAGCACCTGGTCTATGAGGGGACGCATATCCCGATTATGACGTTGCCTGGTATGCGTGACCGGACCGTGCTCATCAGCGGGCTGTCCAAGAGCTACAGCGTCACCGGCTGGCGGGTGGGTTACGCCGTCGCCCAGCCGGCGATAACTGCTGCCATACGCAAGGTGCACGACTTCCTCACTGTTGGCGCGCCGGCGCCGTTGCAAGCAGCCGGCGTTGTCGCGATGAACATGCCGGACGAATACTACCGCCAGCTTCTAGCCGACTATCGCCAGCGACGGGACTTTCTGATTCCAAAGCTCCAAGAGCTTGGATTTCGCTGCGAAACGCCGGCCGGCGCCTACTACGTGATGACCGACTTTACCGCCTTTAGCTATGAGGATGACCGCCAGTTCGCCCACTATCTGGTGAAGGAGATCGGCGTGGCGGTGGTGCCGGGGAGTAGCTTTTACCGGCAGAACGACAGGGGACTAACGAAGGTGCGTTTCTCGTTCTGCAAGCGGATCGCCACTCTCGAACGGGCGGCGGAACTGCTAAACAGTCTCCAACGGCGCTAGTTCGGGTAAGGTGAGCAACTCGTCCAACGAACTGATCCGGCGGCCAACCGGCCCGACATCGCTGGTCCGGCAGAATGCCCACTCCTGGTCAATCAGCACTGTCAACATGCCAAGCCGGCCGGCGCCTGCCATCTCGTTGCCGCCGCCGTCGCCAACATAAATGCAGTGGGCCGGCTCAATGTTTAGCGAGCGTGAGGCGAAGAGAAATAGCTCCGGGTCCGGCTTGACTCGCCGGCGCTCGTGCGAGAGCGACAGCGCGTCGAATAAGTCAATGACGCCGGCCTGTTCCAGCGCCGGCCGACCCAGCGGCGAGGTGCAGTCGGAGACTAGCGCCAGCCGGAAGCCACGCCGTTTCAGTTCAGCCAGCGTGAGCTTGGTGGCAGGATACGGATGGACGGTAGCCAGGCGCAGCTCTGAATCTAGGCGGGCTAGGAGCCTCGCTTTCTTGTCGTCGTAGATACCCAGAATCTCTAGCGTGGCGTGAGCCCTGGTCAGCGCATCCGGCAGCCGGCCGCTGATGGCGTCGGGACCGGTATTACGTCGGGCTTCGGCAAACTCTTCCGGATGCAAACCGAGTTGGCGCGCCATCTCTGGATAGGTTGCTTCTACACCGCCATCTTCGTATAGAAGGGTACCGTATAGGTCAAATAAGACCAGGTGGATGGGCCGGCCTCGCTCACTCGCTCGCATCAACCACATCGCTGGCCACTACTACCGGCCCGCCGCTTAACATCTGGCGCAGGTAGCCGGCCAGCCCGGGCGAGGTTGGCCGATCCTCAATTTCATCAAGTCGGATCCACTCAACCTCGGCGGCGTCGTCGCCGGCGACCGCTTCGCCGCTGACCCAGCGGGCCAGCAGGTCAATGATGACGTAGTGGTACTCAATCTTGTCCCCGCTTCTACCGATACGGTTCAACACCAGCGCAACCACCGATGGTTCAATCTCGATACCGCACTCCTCACCTACCTCGCGTTTTGCCGCCTCGATGATCGTCTCGCCATATTTCAATCGGCCGCCCGGTATGCTCCAACGGCCCTGGGCCGGTGGTTTGGCGCGCCGGATCAGAAGCGCCTTGCCATCACGGACTACCAATACTCCTACCGCGACTACTGGTCGAGGCGCCGTTGGAAGGTTCGCGAATGTCATCAAATCGTTGCTTCAGTGCTAAGTTTGAGACGGCCGGCTTGCCTGCCAATCGGCGATGATCCGCTCGTCGTGTTCAAACGCCATCTCAGGCAGCGCGTCGGGTCGAAAAAAGCCCACTTCCTGCACCTCTTGGCCGGCCCGTGGCTGACCGTGGACGATGCTGGCCGAGTACACGATGAAGACGACCGGCCGATTGGGGCTATCGTAGACTCCAACCAATGGGCCAATTTCCACCTCAAGGCCGGTCTCCTCCTTTACCTCGCGCCGGGCAGCGTCAGTCACGCTCTCACCCAGATCAACGTAGCCCGATGGGAAACTCCAACGGCCTCGGCCCGGCTCGATGTCCCGCCGGTTCAACAGTATCGCGCCGTCCTGCGCGATGATGACGCCCACCGCTAGCTTCGGGCCGGCGTAGTGCACGAAGCCACAGCTGTCGCAGTATGGACGCATTTGCCGGTGTAGGTAGCGTTGAGATAGGGAGTTGGCACAATTTGGGCAGTATTTCATCTTAGTCGGACCGATAGTATAACGGGGTCATGCTGGCTAGTGGTTTGTGACGCATCATCCGATAGATAACCAATTAGCGCGTATTCAGATGGTCAAAGTATGGGTGCTGCTTGCTGCGCCCGCGTATCTGGGCTGGGCAAGCCCAGCCCCTACAATTTTGCCCATCAATTCAAAGGTCACATGCCACTAGATTCTATGTAGAGTCGGAAAATCAAGTCAAGCGATGGAAAAGGAAGGTCCTCTTTCTCAATGGCTGGCTTGCAAAGGGGCGGTCAGTCCCCGGTGTAGTGACGTGTCAACTTACAGAGCCTTCATTCTATCGTTTTTGGGGTTGTGCTCTACTTACGCAAGTCCCAATGCTTCCATCACTGATCGCACAGACATCCCGAAGCGACCACGAAGTCCCTTCTTCAGTCCGTACCAACCAGCGATAATGATCGTGGTATTATTGATTAGTTTACTACCACGAAGGCATGGCTGGTTGGTCGCGGGATAACGAATGATAGATTCCATTGTGCTAGATCGGAAAAGTCAAGAAAGCCTCTGGCAACACATGTTTAAGAAATCGGTGGTGCGTCTCGGTTCTGCAGAGGAGTTTCGGGCACGATCTGAGATACTTGCCCATTTGGTGACCGAACTGAAAACGGGTGCATATTCGCCGCGCCCAGTTCATGGCTTCTTGTCTGCGCCCAAGGGCAATGGGGTTGCACGCTTCGTCCCAGTTTTGACCTACCAGGATGTATGCGTCTATTTCGGCTGCGTGAAAGCATTCGACGAAAAGTTGAGTTCACTTGCGGTTCCGGACACGTTCGGGGGTTGGTCGCTAGGCGGGAAAAGACGTTCTCGAGAAGAGGATCAAGCGGTCGATGCGATCAGCGCATCAATGCCGGTGTCCGCTTACAACAGGTGGGCTTGGGTCGCCAACTGGCAACAATTCTGGAAATTGCTGGCCGCAAGATTTGAGCATCTTCCAGATGACAGTTGTTTTGTAATGTTTGATATTGCGAATTTCTATGACACGGTCGACTTACCACGACTGGAGCGTATGCTGAGGAGAGAGTGCGGGGACAAACACGATGCGATCCAGGTGTTGATTTACTTTCTAAGCAATTGGAATAAACGCCTCAACGAGTATGCCCAAACAAGCAAGGGCATCCCACAGGACATCTTTGGCGATAACTCGCGTGCTTTGGCCAATTTCTACCTTACCCCATTCGATAAGAGGATGCGAGAAAGCAGCCTCCGGGACGGTTCAACCTTTATGCGATTCGCGGATGACATGGTGCTTGCGTGCCCTGATAGCGGCACCTGCAGAAAGCTGGTTTATTTCGCTTCAAAAGAGTTGAACGCGATTGGACTAAACATAAATGTGGCAAAGGTGAAGTACCTGACCAAGTCAGAGTTCGATTGCTGGTGGGGATTCTCTATCATGGACGGGTTCGAGAATCGAGACGATGAGAGCGCTCTAAGGCAGCTTAAGGAATTTGAGCAAGACCGGGCGGGCTTTGGCAGATGGCACACGGCGCTGACGCGGGCTGTGGGTCTGCTCTCAAAGCGTGGGGATATGAGATATTGGAAAGACTGGCTCTACGAAACTGTCACTGGGGACGAGGATACTGTACTCAGTCTAAAGGAGGCGCAAATGGGTAACTTGATAAGGTTGTCCCGCGACATTCATGGTGCAATCGGCATCTTGTCGACAGTTATTTTGAAGTCAAGTTACTCGCAACCCAAAGCCTGCCTGTTACGGTGCCTGGAGGAGTACAGGGGTCATAAAGACAGCGAAGTTCGATCGCTAGTGAGTTCGGTGGTGTCGCGGATAAAGGGGCTTTCTGATCCCGTCTTGGACCTCGCATTGAATAATATGCCGGAAATCAAACACAAACATACACTCCGCAGACCGATTCGCAGGTTGCCTAGTCCTATTCGTGATCTTCCACTCCCAGTGGAGACTGCACGGACCGGATGAACCTGAGTTGAAGAAGGTCTCGCCTCATCAAATACAACGGCCGTTAGCCATTCTACGCTTTTTTGTTGGAACATAGGTCGGATAGTCGAGCCTGCCAGTGCTAATTACGATTACAGAGCGACGCGGATCAA
>JBCLEL010000182.1:0-5084 GCA_038913435.1 Chloroflexota bacterium | reverse complement strand
TTTCCAAATGGCATGCGAAACACCCAGGGCTTAAGCTGAGACCATACTCTGAGGATATGAGAGAATACGACGAGTCTGACGACGATGAGTCCGCCGAATTCATATCGCTCAACGAAGCCGCCCGCCGGCTGGGCGTGTCGCCGGTGACGCTCCGGTTGCAAGCGCGCAAGGGCCGGCTGCCGGCCGTGCGCATTGGCCGGGACTGGCTCACCACGCCGCGGTGGGTTGAGACCTACCGTGACAGCGTCCAACGCCAGCCGGCCAAAGCCGGCTGATTGATTTATCGGTCCAGCCGGCTTATAATGGGCATAATCTGAGAGAGAGGTTGGAGGAGTCATGGCCGGAGCAGTGAAACGACCGCGACCGCCTCTCCCCTAGGCGGCAACAAGAGCCTGAGCCAAGAATATGTTCCATACGAGGAGAGGGAGATATGGTCTCAGTTCGCGCCAGATTGGTAGCCGTCCTTGTTTTGGTCGTTCTGGTTGGAGGGCTGGTATCGGCCTGCGCCGGCCCCCGCATCGGCCCCGGCCCGCAGAACGATGGGTTGATGCGTGTTGGACCGTTCACTTTTATCCTTCCGCAGCCGCCGAGCGCAGCCGCGCCGGAGGTGAAGACCGTCACCGAGCCAGCGCCGGCTATCGAGGCGCCGGTAGTTGTAGCGCCGGCAGTCGAGGCGCCATCGGTCAAGGCGCCGGTAAGCGAAACGTCAACGATGGTCGAGTCGCAGACTGAAAGCTACTTTGGCTTGACCTGCACGCCAGGTCACTAGCCGCAGATCTGCCAGAAGCCCGGAGGAGCCGCTCACTCTCCGGGCTTTTTCTGGTTAGAACCCACATCCTCTGGCTGATGATATTCAAGCCGTTTGAATTCCCGGATCACTGTACGTGGGTCGCCTGTCAACCGACTCTCGCTGGTGAAGTGGAAATACGAGCAACGCAAAGCTCTTTCGCTACGCCGGCTGGTCTGCTTATGTCAGCGCATTACCCATCTGGTTGGGCCGCCGGCATCTGTCGGGCAGATTGGCGGCGCCGGCCTGAGCGAAAGGCGGTAGGAGACAAGCTCCTACCCTACGGGCGCTCGGTTGGCTCGGCTTGCGCCAGGGGCGGAGGCGCGAGCCGGCGTCGGCGTGAGGGCGAAATTCTGCGCTTTGTTTGACAAGACCGGTAGAAAAATACGCTTTTCCCCAAGATTATGGAATAGTATTGACCTGAAGACTATGTTGATAGGTGGAGCGGAGAATCGGGTGTGACGGAAACCAGGACCCATACTGAAAACCAGGCGATCCTCGCCGGCTCAACCATCCTGATGGTCACCGGCGACCTGCTGTTCAGCTCGAAGGTCGAGGCGCTGGCCCGGCGGGCTGGCGTGGTCTTTGAGGTGGTCAACGCCAAGCAGCTAGCCAGCGCCAAGCCGGCGGACTGGACGTTTGCTTTGCTTGACATGACGAACATGGATGCCGAACAGGTGGAACAAGCGGTCAATCAACTAAAAGAGCTAGGCGCGCAGCGGATCGCCGCCTTTGGCCGGCACGACCGGCTCGACCTGCGCGCCGCCGCTATGAAGGCCGGCGTCTTCCAATGGTGGCCAAACTCTAAAATGGCCCGCGAGATGCAGTCTCTGTTGGGCCTGCGGGACTAGGCCATCGGGTAGGCGCAGGGGCAGGCACGGGGGCCTGCCCCTACGACGTTACCGGAATATGCGGCGAAGCCGTTCAGCGGACGCCGGCGACCACGTTTACCCCGTTCAGCCCCAGATGGTAGAGAAACAGATAGTGCAGCAGATCGCCGTCGTGCGCCATCGCGCCAATGTTGGCCGCCTCCTTCACCCCAAGGTGATAGGTGTCCACGCAGTCAATCGGCGCCGTGATGCGATAGCCCAGCCCTAGCGCGTTCGACCGCAGCTTGAGCGACATCGCCAACTGGTATAGGCACAGGTCGGTGCAATCGCCGACGGTGATGAATTCGGTCACCTCCGGGTGGACCGTCAGCCATTCCTCCAACCTCGTCTCAATCAGCGAGTTGATGCTGTTCTTGGGAATGACGGTGAAACTGCCGGCAAAGGGCAGGCCGGCGAACTCGCGCACGGTAGATGACTCGGCAGTGCCGGCGATGCAGTGTGGCGGGAACTCCATGAACTCCTCGGCATCCGGCCGGTGGGTGTCCTGCGTCAACAGAAAGTGGCCGACACCGGCGGCGTGCGCCAGGTTGAACAGGCGAGTGATCGGCTCGATGATGGCCTCAACTCGCGGGCTAGCCAAGGGCCCTTGCCGGCAGAACCCTTCAATAACGTCCACCGAAAAAACCGCCACCTGGGAAGGGCTTAGTTGCTTGCCTGGGCGAGATAGCAGGTCTCGCAGACGCAGGGTTGGTCTCTCCTCTACCCAGCGTTGAACGTAGTCAATAAACTCGGCGCTACGTACCGCCAGGCGTTCCGCGCTCGCCGTAGTTCGCAAACTCATCGCTGTCGCCTCCTTCCAACGGTTTTAGATGAGCCTATACCGTTGGCAGAGATATATCTCCCAATTCGACGCCTCCGTTTCCATTATAGTGCCGCCCGGCCCGGCCCGGCCAAAAGCTGAAAGCTGACCGCTGAGAGTTGACTGCTAGTAGAACGATTGCTCAGCCGGCGGAAGATTGGTACACTTTTGCAGAGAGTCCCAAGGCGCCATAAAATTCACCAGTGGAGATGCACCGATGCCATTTGAACTACCGCCCCTGCCATACGCATACAACGCTCTGGAGCCACATATTGACGAGCAGACGATGCGGATTCACCATGACCGCCACCACGCTACCTATGTGAACAATTTGAACGCGGCGTTGGAGAAGCACCCGAACCTGCAAGGCAAGAGCCTCGAAGCCTTGATAGGTGACCTCAGCTCGGTCCCCGAGGACATCCGCACCGCTGTAAGAAACGGTGGTGGCGGCCACTACAACCACACCCTATTCTGGGAGATCATGGGGCCTAACGCCGGCGGCCAGCCAGGCGGCGCTCTGGCCGATGCGATTAACAAGACGTTCGGCGGCTTCGATGCCTTCAAGCAGCAGCTTAGCCAAGCGGCAATCGGCCGCTTCGGCAGTGGTTGGGGCTGGCTGTCGGTGGACGGCAGCGGCGCTCTAAAGGTGGAGAGCAGCCCGAATCAGGACAGCCCGTTGATGGAAGGCCGCACGCCGATTCTCGGCGTTGACGTGTGGGAACACGCCTACTATCTAAAATACCAGAATAAACGGCCGGACTATGTCGCCGCCTGGTGGAACGCCGTCAACTGGGCAGCGGTCGCCAGCCGCTACGAGAAGGCCCGCAAGTAACCCTGGCGTGGGGAAGTTAGAAGGGCTCATTCGGACTGCCGGAGCGTAAAAGCCCCGACCGACAACGTTGGTCGGGGGGCTGTATATTATCCCCGGCGTAGGGGCGTTCAATTGAACGCCCCTACTACAAAGGCCACCCGGAGATCGCAATGCCAGAGGTCCGACCCTTTCGCGGAGTCCGCTACGCCGGCCGCCGGCCGTTCAACCTCAGCCGGCTGGTCACCGCGCCCTACGATGTCATCTCGCCAGAGGATCAGGCCGATTATTACCAGCGCGATCCGGCCAACGCCATTCGCCTAGAACTCGCCCAAGCGACCTCCGAAGACAGCGAGCAGAATAGCCGATACACCCGCAGCGCCGCGGCCTACCGCCAGTGGCGGGCTGGCGGCCGGCTGCGAGTGGACAGCAGCCCATCGTTTTATCTCATTCAGGAGTCCTACCAGGAACCCAACGGCGAGGAGAGAATCCGCGCCACCCTCTTTGCTCTGGTCCGGCTTTACAACTGGGAGGAGCGGCAGGTGTTACCGCACGAGCGCACCACCGCCAAGCCTAAGGCCGACCGGCTCAACCTGCTGCGGGCTTGCCAGGCGCAGTTCAGCCCGGTCTATGCCCTCTATGACGACCCGGACCGCTCGCTGGCCGAGCTACTAGGCCATGCGAATGACCAGCCGATTGATGCGGTGGTCCGGCTCAACCCGCCGAGGGTGGTTGCCGCGCCAAAAGTGACCCGACTCTGGCAAGTCTCCGATCCCGCGACAGTTCAGGCGATAGCCGAAGCGTTGTCGTCAGGTGCAATCTACATCGCCGACGGCCACCACCGTTACGAGACGGCGCTGGCCTACCGCGATGAGATGCGGTCAGCGGGCAGGTCCAGCCAGCCACCTCCGGCCGGCGATTACGTGATGATGGCGTTGTCGGCGGTTGAAGACCCCGGCGTCCAGATACTGGCAACTCACCGACTGGTCTGCTCGGCCGGCCCGCCGGACTACCAGTCGCTGATCGCCGCCCTTGGCCCGGATTTTGAGAGCCGCCGGCTGACTGAATCAGAGGTGGACTGGTTTTTGCGCCATCCTGACGATAGCGCGCTACGAGTGGTGGCCGTCAGGGCCGGCGAAGCTGACCTCCTCGGCCTGCGTCTGAACGCCGATCCAACGACCCTCGCCGCTATGCCGGTTGACCGCCACCAGTCCTGGAAGCGGCTGGACGTGTCCTGCCTGCACGAGCTAGTCTTGAAGCCAAACTTTGGCATCGGTGAAACGGAGCTAGAGAGCGGCGGGCTGGTAGAGTACACCCGCGACGCCGGCCAGGTGATCGAGCAAGTACGGGCCGGCCGGTTCAACTGGGGGTTCATCCTGCGGCCCACCCGGTTGAAGCAGGTGCGGGAGGTTGCGCTGGCCGGCGAGAAGATGCCACCCAAGTCAACCTACTTCTATCCAAAGACAGTCGCCGGCCTGGTCTTCTTCGACCACCGGGAGGCGTGGTAGGGGCCTTCGCCCCTTCTCTGTCGGGTCAAGACTCGCTCGCTGCTACCTACAGTCCTCCGGGCTGCGCCCTAGCTTCCTGAGGGCCTCTTCCACTAACGCCCCTTTGTCAGGAAGCCTCTCACGCAATAGCCACGCTCGGCAAAAACACTTCACCGCCTCCTCGGAACGACCGAGGCTGCCGAGCCTCACGCCCTTGTTGAAGAGGGCATTTGCCACCTGCTCGGCCAGCGCTGGCTCCCGGCGCTCGCCGAAGCGTCGGACCACCTCGTCGTAGACGGCTATCGCCTCCTCG
>JBCLEL010000181.1:0-5190 GCA_038913435.1 Chloroflexota bacterium | reverse complement strand
GAGTCCGGCGAAGCAGACCCGCTTCTCACACACCCTCTGAGACCTATCCCTACGCGTTCGCAGCGATTCACTCATTGGCGCTGATCTACCTGAACGATTGCAAAGAGGCTGCCCTGATCTTTGTTTTGCGTCGCTCTCCTCACAACCGCCAATCTTTTGAGGCGGTCGTTAGGATTTCGACTCCGTCCTCGCGCACTACCACCGTGTCCTCGATGCGCACGCCGCCCCAACCTGGCAAATAGACGCCCGGCTCGATGGTGACAACCGCACCCGCCTTCAGTTCGTCCTCGTAGAACCTCGATAGCCTCGGCCCTTCGTGTATGTACAACCCTAACCCGTGCCCCAGGCTATGGGTGAACGCATCGCCGAAACCTGCTTGGGCTAGCAAGTCGCGGGCGATGGCGTCGGCTTGCTTGCCGGTCAGGCCGGCCTTTATCTGGCTTTCGGCAACCTCCAACGCCTTTTGCACTGCGTCAACGACCTTGACCAGTTGGGCCGGCGGCTCGCCGAGGCAGATAGTCCGGGTCAGATCAGCGCAGTAGCCGTTCAACCGAGCGCCAAAGTCCAGCCAGATCGGCTCGGAGACTTCGATTGGCCGGTCGGATGGCTCGTGGTGGGGAACGGCGCTGTTCGGCCCAGCAGCTACCGCCGGCGCGAATGCCATTGATTCAGCGCCGTGCTCGCGCAGATAGCGTTCAATCTCCCAGGCGACCTCTTTTTCAGTCAAACCGGGACGTAGAACGCCCATGACGTGGTTGTAAGCCCGGTCGGTCAACTCCAGCGAAGTCCTGATGCGCCCAAGCTCGGTTTCATTCTTGACCTGACGAAACTCCTCGACGATCCCATCGGCCGGCTCGAACTTTACCGCCGGAGTCGCCTCAGTCAACGCCTGATGTTGGCTCACGGTCAGGCTATTGGACTCGAAGCCGAGCTTGCCGATGCCCCAACCTTCGATGATTTCCTTCAGGGTCTCGCTGATGCGAACCGGCGCGTTCACCACCTCTAAGTGCTTGACCTGCTGCTTGACGGCCTCCAGGTAGAGAAAGTTAGTGATAAAAGCGCCCCTGGTCGGACCGATTAGCAACCATCCTACGGAGCCGGCCGTCGCCGTATCTGCGTTGCCAAAGCCGCTCAGATAGACCCTATTTGCCGCGTCGGTGACGAGCATCGCGTCCAGCTTGCGCTCTTGGATCACCTGTTGCAGCCGGGCAACCCGCTTATCGAAATCCATGTCGAGCCTCGTTTGGAAAGTTGAGGGTTTAGCCGGCTATAGCCGGCGCGGTTTCTTCAATCTTTACCAACTTACCACAGTCATTACACTTGTACTGGTCGCGCCCCGATTGCAACACTAATCCACCGCAGTGCGGGCACGGTTGCGACACCGGCCGTTGCCAGACGGCGAAATCGCACTGAGGATACTCCGAGCAGCCGAAGAACTGCTTGCCACGCCGGCTGCGCCGTTCGATCAGATCGCCTTTGCGACACTTGGGGCAGGTGACACCGGTCTTCACCACCAGCGAGCGTGAATTCTTGCACGCTGGGAAACCGCTACAAGCGATAAATTTCCCGAAACGTCCATATTTGATGACCATCGGCAGGCCGCACACTTCGCAATTTTCGCCGGCCATCTCCGGCGCTATTTCGACGGGGCTGATGGATTGTTCGGCCGCCTTCAAAGTGACCGAGAACGGCTCATAAAAGGCGTGCAACAGTTGCACCCAATCCATCTCAGCATCGGCAACCTGGTCGAGCTTTTCTTCCAGGTCGGCAGTGAATCCGACATCAACTATGTTCGGAAAGTGCTGGACCAGCAGATCGGTGACTACCATTCCCAGCTGAGTGGGCTTGAAGTGACGGCTTTCCATCTCTACATAACCGCGCTCCACTATTGTGCTCATCGTCGGCGCGTAGGTGCTAGGCCGGCCAATACCGTTCTCCTCCAACGTCTTGACCAGCGTCGCCTCGGTATAGCGCGGCGGCGGTTGGGTAAAGCGCTGCTCCGGCAGAATCTTGACCAGGTTGAGCGGCTCGCCGGACTCCAGCTTCGGCAACGCGCCCTCTTCATCTTCCGCTTCTTCGCCTTCGTCCCTCCCTTCGCTGTAAAGGGTGATGAAGCCAGGAAACTTGATGACACTGCCGGCTGCCCGCAACTCGAATCTGGTGGTATTGGTTGTAGGGACAGGTCTGAGACCTGTCCCTACCGGCCCTGCCTTTCCATCGCCAATAACGGGTACGGTCGTGTTTTCAATGAGGGCTGACTCCATCTGGCTGGCAACCGCCCGCTGCCAGATAAGCCGGTACAGCCGGTATTGTTCCGGCGTCAACATTGACTTGATAGCTTCCGGCTCCCTATCAACTGAAGTCGGTCGAATCGCCTCATGCGCTTCTTGGGCTAGCTTGCTCTTCTTTTGGAAGCGGCGGGGCGCGTCCGGCACGTACTCAGGACCAAACTTAGCCCGGATGTAGCCGCGGATCTGGTCAATGGCCGACTCGGCCAGGTTAGTCGAGTCGGTACGCATGTAGGTGATGAGACCGGTCTCACCCTCGCCCTTGATTTCGATGCCTTCATAGAGCTGTTGCGCTATCACCATCGTCCGGCGGGCGCCGTATCGCAACTTCCGCGCCGCCTCTTGTTGAAGGGTGCTGGTTGTGAACGGGGGCGCCGGCGAGCGTCGGACTTCCTTCACGCTCACCTCGCCCACCCGGTAGGCTGCCTGCTCCATTTGCGCGACGACGCTCTTGGCCTCTCCCTCGTTGTTTAACTCCGACTTGTTGCCGTTCAGCGACACCAGCTTGGCGTCAAACGTCGGGGCGATTCGTGAATCGCCCCGACCGGTTATGGGCTGGCCCTGCTTGCTAAACTGAGCCTTGATTGTCCAGTACTCTTTGATTTGGAATGCTTCGATCTCGCGCTCGCGGTCCGCCACCAGACGCACGGCAACCGATTGGACCCGGCCGGCCGAGAGGCCCTTGCGCGGTATCTTGCGCCGCAGCAACGGGCTGAGGGTATAGCCGACCAGCCGGTCGAGCACTCGCCGCGCCTGTTGCGCCTCAACCAGCTTCAGGTTGATCTGTCGCGGATGATCGAAGGCCGCCTTGATCGCCTCCCTGGTGATCTCGTGAAACTCCACCCGATGAACCGGCCGGCTATCATTGAGATCAAGCGCCTCGATCAGGTGCCAGGAGATCGCCTCGCCTTCTCGGTCGGGGTCAGTAGCCAGATAGACGGCGCCGGCGTCCTTGACGTCAGCCTTCAGCCGCTTGACCACATCGCGTTTGTCGGCGGGGATGACATAGCGCGGCTGAAAGTCATGCTCTACATCCACGCCAAACCGGTTGGCCGGTAGGTCGCGGATGTGGCCCATTGACGCAACAACGCCATATCCACGCCCTAGAAACCGGCCTACCGTCCTGGCCTTGGTCGGCGACTCAACGATTACTACCTTCTTCTTTGCCACAAACACCTCTACGTCTAATTGATGCTAATTATCGTTACAGGATAGCACTAGCTCGAACCGACTTGCCAGCTTAATTGTGTACCTCGGTTCTAACAGCAATCGGGGGTTGCCGGCCCCGTAACCGTAGGGGCAACCCCCTGTGGTTGCCCAACAGCCCGGCTAGGGCAGACACAGGGGGTCTGCCCCTACGGCGGCCCAACACATTTGATTCATGACCGGTTGTCCGCCAGGGCAATGAGTCCTACCTGTATAGATCCATAGGATGGGAGATTGTCTCCCACCGTTTTCATGGCGAGCGGAGCGAAGCAATCTCGGAATACTTATCGGACTAACCGCGCTCGTAAACCATACCACCTAGATGCCTGACCAGCCCCTTTAGCTCCAAAATCATCAACGTGCTGCTTATCACCGGCGCGCGCAGATCAATCTTCCGGCCTAGCTCGTCAATGTGCAGCGCGCTGTCGGTCAACCCTTTTAGAACCGTCTGCTCGTACTCGCTCAACGGTATCGCCTTCCGCATCTCGGTTTGCCGTTCAATCCGATCAATCTTCAACTCGTCCAGAATATCGGCGGCCGACATAACCAGCTTAGCGCCTTGTTGTTGTATCAGCCAGTTGCAACCGACGCTGCTAGGCGCAGTGATTGGGCCCGGCACTGCGAACACCTCTCGACCCATCTGCGAGGCAAGCTCGGTGGTAATCAGCGCGCCCGACCGCTCGCCGGCCTCGACTACCACCGCGCCCAGTGATAGGCCAGCGATGATCCGGTTGCGCGCCGGGAAGTTGCCGGGCTCCGGCTGGACGCCGATTGGATACTCGGTGACCAGGGCGCCTTGTTCGACGATCTTTTTGGCCAATCCCCGGTTCTCCGGCGGGTAGATAGTATGCGGCCCGTGGGCCAACACCGCAATCGTCCGCCCGCCGGCCTCGAGGGCGGCCTCATGGGCCAGGCTGTCTATGCCCCGCGCCAGCCCGCTTACAATAGTAACGCCGGCCCGTACCAGTTCGCGGACGAGCCGGCTGGTGGCCTGCCGGCCATAAGTCGTATTTCGCCGAGTCCCAACAACAGCAACCGCCAGATCATCCGACGCTTTGAGCGCGCCCCGGACAAATAGGACCGGCGGCGGCGCGTAAATCTCGGCAAGCCGGGCCGGATAACGCTCGTCCGCCAGCGTGATGACATCGAAGCCGGCCTCCAAGATGGAGTCTAACTCGGCGTCGGGACTGACAAACGACCGCTGGCTGACGATATAATCAATCGTCCGACTGTCGAGGCCGGCCGCCGAGAGTTCGGCCGCCGGCGCTCGCCAGGCCAGACCGAGATCGCCGAAATGCTCGTATAGCCGAGCCAACCTGACCGGGCCGACATTGGTGATCCGGCGAAAGGCGACCCAGAACTTGAGCTGATCGTAGCCGGCCAGCCGGGCCGAGCCGGCTGATTCAAAGGCCATTGGCGGCCAGTCGCAGCAGGGGGATGAGGTCAGCCAACTGGCGGTCGGCGACCGATGATCTCGCCGGCACCCCTCACCCCCTAGATTCCCTAATATTCAGCAGTGAGGAGAACACCCGGTAGTGGCTCAACTTGCGCCACGAGCCTCTGGACCCACGCGGCCATAGTCATCTTCCAGCCGAACGATGTCGTCTTCGCCCAAATAATCGCCTCGCTGGACTTCTATGAATACCAACAATTCATCCCCTGGATTGGCGATGCGGTGGTCTGCGCCCAGGGCGAT
>JBCLEL010000180.1:0-5191 GCA_038913435.1 Chloroflexota bacterium | reverse complement strand
TGAACTGGCGACATAATCAAGACGCCACTCGCTCTGGATTTTACCGGGTGCAATGACGGCGCATTACACAACCTCGCTCTTATCAATTTCATTCGCTTCTCTCCAAACTCTTACCTCGCTTTAATAACGCTCGCCTTATAGTCTCAAGTACATCGGCAAGGATCAGACAGTTACCTTTCCCCCTGCCACCAATAGACGCTCGTGCCCAACCCTGCCATTTGACCAACTTGCAATCAGTATTTATAGTTAGTAATTAACGTTTTTATTTCTCTAATTAATACTGTAATAGCCCATAATATAGTGAGCATTTCGTGCAAGTCGCAGAGATGGCCAGGTCCCTCAGAACAACGCCGGCAACCATCCGGCGCTGGTCGTATGAGTTTGCCGAGGTCATCCACCCCGGTGCGCGCGGGGGTAATGAAGCGGCTCGACAGTTCGACGAGTACGATCTCCAGGTGTTGAGACGCGCCGGCGAACTACTGGCCTCGCCCGGCGCGACCTATGCCCAGGTGAAAATCCAGCTAAAGACTGAGTTCGGATCGGCAGCAAGCGATAAGCGAATCGTTCATACAACTGAGATAGATTATGCCGGCGCTGGCCAGGAGTTTGCGGCCGGCCAGGTGAGAGAAAGCGGCGCTGCTGCTTCTATCGCAACAACGCCGTCATTGGAGGAGTTGGTAGCGGCTGCCGTGTCATCGGCTCTCCGCGACCACCTTGGGCGTTTCGCCGAGCTAGCTAAGACAGTTGACCTCCAAGAGCGAGAAATGCGTGAGTTTAAAAGTCGAATTGTGGCGCTGGAAGAGACTTTGCTGAGTGGCCGGCGTCGCTGGCCCTTCTAGGTCGCCCGCCGGCGGGCGACCGCCGCCAAAGTTTGGGGGCTTGGAACACATTTAGTGAACACGTTAACGCAGGCCGGCTTGCCGGCGGCCATCGCCCGTTGAAGCGCCGGTCGTAGGTCATCCGGCTCCTCGACGTACTCGCCGTGGCCCCCCATTGCTTCAACAACCCGGTCGTACCTGGTCGGCAGAAGGTCGCTGGCCGGCGTCCGGTCCTGGCCGTAGATGCCGATCTGCAACTGCTTTTCCGTTCCCCAGACGGCATCGTTGGCCACGACCAGCAGGAAGGGCAGGTTGTGGCGGATAGCGGTATCCATCTCCATCAAATAGAAGCCGGCGCCGCCATCGCCGGTCAGCGCGATTGCCTGGTAGTGGGGCCGCGCCAGCTTGGCGGCAATGGCAAACGGTGTCGCGCAGCCCAACGGAGCCATCGGGCCGAGCCGGAGCCAGCCGCCAGGCCGGCGAGCCGGCAGCGCCATCCGCGCCCATTGGACAAAGTCGCCGGCGTCAATCGTCAGCACGGTGTCGGCTGGCATCACCTCGCGCACCGCTCGGACCAGCCGTAGCGGGTGGATAGGCTGTTCATCGGAGGCCTCGCCGGCCTCAAGGCTGCGGCAGTGTTCGGCCCGGGCCGATGTGAGGTCTTCTAACCAGGCCGGCTCGCCCCACACCTGGCCGGATGAGTGCTCCACCAACTGCTCAAGCGCCGCCGCCGGATGGCCGATGATCGCCAGGTCAGGCTGCCGATTGCGGCCAATGTTGGCGGGATCGGCGTCCACCTGGATTAGATTGGCGGTTGGCCCAAGAATCTGGCCGTAGCGCAGACGGAAATCGAGCCTTTTCCCAATTATTAGTACAACATCGGCATCGGCAAGTCGGTTGGCCGCTGCGTTCAGAAGGGTGTCGGCATAGCCAAAGCAGAGCGGATGGTCGTCGGAGACCAGTCCACGCGCGCTCTCGATGGTGAACAGGGGCGTCCGCGTCTTTTCAATAAGCTGGCGCAAGGCCGGCCCGGCGCCGTACCAAAACGCGCCGTTGCCGGCGATGATAGCCGGCCTTTTGGCCGATCTCAGCAGTTCGACAGCCCGCTCTATCTGCTTGGGGTTGGCCGGCGTCCGCGCGGCCTCTCGCCAGTCTATCGGCGTTGGAAAGCCGACCTCGGCCTCATCCACCGAAGATTCAAGAAGATCAAGCGGCAGGCTCAAATGGACCGGCCCGGGCCGGCCGGTGGTGGCGATCCGGTAGGCTTCTTCCATCATCGGCGGTATTTTGCGAATATCGTTGACCTCGGCCGCCCATTTGGTGATCGGCCTAGCCAGCGCAACCTGGTCCATCTCCTGCAAAGCGCCCATCCCGCGCAGCCGGGCCTCGCTCTGTCCACTGAGCCAGATGATCGGGCTGTCGGCCGCCTGGGCGGTGGCGATGCCGGTGATCGCGTTGGTGTGGCCGGGGCCGCCGGTGACCAGGAGGACGCCGGGCTGGCCGGTCACTCGCGCCCAAGCGTCGGCCATGTGGGCGGCCGCCCCTTCGTGCCGCGCGTCAATCAATCTGATGGTCGTGCCGATGGTGGCGTCATAGATCGGGAGGATGTAGTTGCCGGAGAGGGTGAAGACGCAAGTTGCGCCGTGGTCGAGCAGCGAGCGGACGACGATCTGGCCGCCGGTGATCTTTGCCATACCTCTGAATCCCTATTACCAAATTACGTGCTTACATTTGGGCGGACTTTGGGTAGGTCACTCAGTACCTAATCGGGTCATATCTACTCTGGCAACCCAATCCGCGATAGAAAAGAATAAAAGCGATGTATCAAGTGGTAGAGATACGGTGAAGGCACTATGGCCACTCTCTCAACACCACCCGGAATAAGGCTCTCATATAGCTTTGGTGTAGGCAAACTCAAGACTTTCTTGAAATCTAAATACAGATCGGGCAACTCATCTCTTGGGGTAGCGACGATAGACGCGGCAGGAAAGTGGTGGTATCGCTCATCTTGATTCTGCGTAATTCGTGTCCAGTTGCGCGAACCTTGCGGGACACGAGGTCGTATCTCATCGTCCGTATAGAGATCGCACAGCAAAACGTGGAGTATGAGCTTGTGGTGATCTGCGCCTGTCACACTCGCCTGGTCTTGGAAACGCGCCTTAAAGTCCCACTCCAGATCACAGTCAGGACTCATCACGATCATCAAGGGGTGTTCCACTGAGTCCACAAATACAAGCGTTTCCGGGAGAAGCTTTATAAGAGGCGGCAGTGGAACGAGCTCTCAAACGTTGCAAATAATCTCGCCCTGTCTTGGGGAGCCTTCCCCGGGAGAATTGTCATAAGTGAATGGCACTGTACTGGTGGTGGGGGCAGCGTAGCGTCAAGTCTTATTCTGCAATCACTAGATCGGGACGCTTAGACACACTCACCACTTTTCCAATTACTCGGTGGGTGGTGACCGGTGCCGGCAAAGCGCGATAAGCAGGACGTGAGTAATACGCCAACATATCCCGCAGAGAAGTTAAAGCTTCATCTACACCTTCTTCCGGCATGTTTGCGAGAAGAACGCAACCAAGCAGACGTTTGCCAGCCTGCTCTCCCCAGGCCTCACTCGAGAAGAAAATCTCGTGGTCGGCGGAGGTGATATGAGTTCGAAACACCACTCGGATAGGCTGGCTAGAACTTACGGTCTCCTCACTTAACCTCAGTTGGTATGAGGGCACTATGGAGTTTGTCGGTGATTGCCCACCTGAAGAGGCGTCCTGCAATTTTGTTGAACCAGTCCAATGCTCCAAAGACATCACCCATCGCCTCCTTCTCAGTAGTGAAAAAGTCCGCATCTATCACATATGTCTGCTTTGGCTTCCCATTTTGAGAAACCTCTTGTAGTCCGTGGCGCAATGCCACAGTCCCTCCCGGAACCTCATCTATTGTAATCAATGCCTCCGTACGAATTTCTTTTACTAAGTCGCTAACCTCTTTTGCTCCCAGAACGCCAATAAGGGACTGGTTCACCAGGGAGTCCCATTTCTCATCTGCTAGACCAAGATCAGATTTATCAATAACATCCCTGTACCTCAGTCCGATGCGAGAGTAAAAAGATGGATGGTACACCTGCTCCAGAGCTTCCACGGCCCTGCTAACTTCCTCAAGAAACTGTTCCCACCGGCGGTATTGCTTGTCAGTGACAGCCACAAAATCTCGGCTTAACGAAATCATTTTCGCTGAATCTGCTGTTAGAAACTTATGGGTGGGATTTGTCTCCAACCCCAACCCTGGAATCGGGAACTGAGCAAGTAAGGCCGCCATCTCTTTGGGTAGTGCGGCCCTTGGCTCATCCCTCTCATACAATGGGTATTCAGCCCTAATTAGGTTTTGGAATGCGGCAGGCTCATGCGAACTGATCTCAAGGATAGTTGGGAACCGAAGTTGGCAGATTACCTCTTGGAGAGGATTACGCTGGTAAATGACGCGGGGAGACGGTGGAAATGGCATTATGCTATGTCAACGATCTTGCGCTTGCTACTGGAAATTGCAAAACACCCATATATTCTATATTCCTCAAATAGAACGCTTGTCAACGTTGAACGTATAGTACCGGTGAGTGTATGCCGAGTCAATGCTACTTGTAGGGCAAAGGGTGTATTTACGCCTGTCGAACCGCCGCAGCCGGCCGGACCCTACCCGCCGGCCACCTCCCGCACAACCAGCACCGGGCAAGGCGCATGCCGGACCAGATGATCGGACACACTACCAAGCAAGAAACTCTCGATTGCCGTCCAACCGTGAGCGCCGCAGACCAATAAGTCAGCCTTTAGCTCCTCGGCGATCTGGATAAGGCGCTCCTTGGGCGAGCCTTCCTCAACCCGGCCGGTCACGTTCACATCGGGCGCGTCCCTCTCCGCCTCAGCGATGATGTGGTCAATCATCTTGCCTACATCCGCTCGCTGCCGGGCAAGGCTCTCGTCAGCGTAGATGCTGAGGCGACTGATCGTCTTGGCATCTATAACCGCGACAGCGACCAGCTCGGCGCCGGCCAGGCCGGCCAGCGCAATGGCGTGATGAGCCGCTTTCCAGGAAGCGTCCGACCCATCTACCGCAACCATAATACGGTGATAAATAATGTGTTTTTCATTCATCACGATAGATTGTCACCTCCCTTACCCGGCCCGAAATAAGTAACGAAAACCGCCGGCTCTTGCGCCGGCCCCGGCCAGCCAACTCCCTAACGAAATGGTCAGCTTGGGTTGAATTGTAGCCGAAAACACGTTGAGGTGATGGCGAGTAGGGGCGACCCGGCGGGTCGCCCCTACTAGAACTAGAACGGGCTAAGATAGTATAATCTGGCCCGACGCCGCCCTTGTTTGACGGCG